>WAPZ01000523.1 GCA_015520535.1 Candidatus Heimdallarchaeota archaeon | reverse complement strand
GTGCTTGGAGAGGCCAATAGGCGTGGCCTATTGGCCTCTCCAAGCACCGTATGCTATTTTTGATATCCAGTGGTTTTACACCTTTTACAATTTAATGCTTCCCATTGCTGACAATTATACGCTAAATGCAATTCTTATGTCAAACGATTTTCTAGTTCGTTTCAAAAGAGATTATTTTACCATTGAAGATGGAATACCCAACATTGAATCTATAAGACGACAATCGACGTCTTGGGAAGACACAATTATCGAATCCTTTGGGAAAAATGGAATAACAATTAGTGTGGTTTCTTCAATTACTTCAGAAATGACGGTTACAGATTCTCATATCATTGATTTGGAGCGACTAAAATATGATCTTAAAACATTAGATGTGTTGTTACCACTCTCGGTCTTGCCATTGTTTTTATTTCTTCTCTATTTTGCAATTATTATAGGATCAACGAATGAAACAGAGAAAAAAAGGGATATATCACAGCTTATCTGTCGGGGTGTGGATAAAAGAGGTCTTATTTTTATAAACGTAGTGGAAGGATTTTGGGATAGTATTATTATTACCGCCACAAGTGTTTTTATTACCTTCCTTGGTGAAAATCTCTTTTATTCAACAAGAAAACCCTTTACATTATTTTCACTTGAAAAATTACTTTTTATTTACTTTATTGCCTTGATTTTTAGTCTCTACTTTAATTATCAGCCAATAAAAACCCTTACTTCTAATAGCCAAGTTTCCATTATAGGATTTTTAAGAAAAATTCCAGTTTTTAGCGATCTTACAGTTAAAAATGCCAACAATAGGTTTTTTCAATATAAAAGCGCAGATCTATCATCTCGAGTCTCTTCTTGGATACTCATCGCATATTTTGCCGCAGTATTGATTAATTTGATTGGTGAGTTAAGCATTATTCACCGATTTTCATTATTTAGTGTTTTAATAGACATAATACGCGCATTATCACAGATATTGTTTATTTTTGCGCCATTAATGATTGCGTGGGCGGTCTATGTACTTCTTATGCGGTATCCCCACATATATGAAAAAATTGGAAGTGGCTTGCTAAAACCTGTTTTTCATGATGCAAGCAACATAATAATTCATTCTGGACGAATTTATAGACGCGTCACGATGAAATTATTCTTTTTAACGATGATTGTGTTGTCACTTTCTATTTATCCACTTTTCATTGGTTCGACATTACTTGCGTGGATTGAAGTGCATCCACATTATCGTATTGGCGGAGATATAGTTATAGAAGGACCTGCTGAAACACTTTTTTCAAATGAAAATTTGGCTTTAATTAATAAAACCCTTAGAGAAGCGATTCAAAATGATAATTCATACAATGACAATCAATTTGTTCTTGTGAAATCAATAATAGGTCCATTAATTGATCTCAGTAAAAGTAACGCTGCCTATAGTAGTTATAATATCCGAACACTTTTAGTTGGAATTGAAATCGACAAATACGATCAATTTCTTTCTAATTTCGATGTAAAAGATGATCATCTTGTTAAAAGCCTCAAACATGATGTAGAAGTTATTAAATCTAAAAACTCTGATGGATTAGTGGCTAATTCACTATCAAACTTAGAAAAATTAGGATTTAGCGATACTCACAAATTTAATTCTGTAACCATGAGATTAGTGAGAGAGACAACCATTAATTTTTCACTTACGCTTCTTTTATCTTCAGTACCATATTTTTTCGGACTAACAGACTATAAAGCGTTAAGTGAAGGCTCTTATGGCATAAGTGACGCACCACGTGTGCTTATTCCCTTAGAAATATATGAAAAATATATTCCTTGGAAAAAGCTTATCACAGACCACACATATGAAAGTGGCGAAATTATGGGAAGATTACTTTTAAATAATATAAGAAATCCGAATTTAATAGAACAAATCCGCTCACAACTTCTACCATTATTACCGCCAAGTCTAATAATATATACTATTAATGATGCGAAGAACGCTATGGAACAAAGCACCACGTATTCGCTGGGAACCGCATTTTATAATTTCGTTCATGTAAATCTGTATATTGGACTGCTTCTTGTCCTAATCAGTTTTATCTTAGTTTTACAAAATGTAAATAATCGAAGGAAAAAATTGACACAAATTTATTTCAGTCGCGGAATCACGCGTTTTTATTATTTTGGGATGTTTACTGTGGAAATTCTCTTATTTTCAGCGATCGCCGCAGCTGTTGGAACCCTTTTAGGTGCTATTAATAGTATTCTTACTATTCTGTTTACCTTTTCTCAAATAAACCCAAGCTATGTCCCAATACAGCTTAAAATCGATTTTAGTGTACTTATTCTTCCAATATTGATCTTAGTTGCGTTTCAAGTTTGTGTTAGTCTAATTTTTATCCTTAAAAACATAAAAGAAGGAATTAAAACAGAACTACTCCGTGAAGTTCTCTAACAAAACATCATTGAAGAAGAAAAACCTAACACATATCTAAAACATGGAAAAAATCAAACAAGATTTAATGAAGCCAAAATGGGGATTTAAATGCAGTTATTTCAAGAAACAAATGCACCAATTATAGAAACAGTTAATTTGCATAAAATATATCGCTTAGGAAAAACAGACGTTTTTGCACTTCAAGGAATTGATTTAAAAATCACTGAAACAAAAATCATCGGAATAACTGGTCCTTCTGGAGCTGGCAAGTCGACGTTATTGTATATTATTGGTGGACTTGAAGCTCCAACCGCCGGTAGTGTTTTATGTTACGGCACGTCGCTTGAAAATCTTTCATTTAAGGAACTTGCTTATTATAGAAGGAATATCGTTGGTTTTATCTTTCAATTTCATAATCTTGATCCGACGCTTACAGTAAACGAAAATATTCAATTACCAATGATTTTTAATGGTATAAGCCGCGAAAAAAGACTAAAACGAGTTAAAGAACTTCTTAGCGAGTTTAATCTTCAACATTTAATTAATCGTCCAGTCACAACCTTGTCAGCGGGCGAACAACAAAGAATTGGGATTTGTGTTGCGGTAGCTAATAATCCTACTCTTCTCCTAGCTGATGAACCAACGGGTGAACTTGACAGCAAAAATGTTGAACTAGTTAAAGAAATGCTAAAAGCGGTAAATGAAGATTTTGGTACGACAATATTGTTAGTATCACATGATAAAAACGTTTTGGACATATCCCACCACATAATCACATTAAAAGATGGAAAATTGCTCAATACATGAAAAAGTATGGAATGGAAAATCAATAATAATAACTCCGATAAAAGTGTTCCCGCAGTTCACGGTAGGCCTTTTCATGAAAACCTTTGCAGACAGATTCAAAAGGACAATATTTTCCTTTTTCCACGTATAAGATTTCTTTTACCTTTTTTATTCCTTTAGTATCACGACTTTGACAAGAGGGTGCATTTTTAGGGCAGCATTGTCGTCCGACATGCCATAAAAGGTCGTCAATCGCAAAGGAATCCTTTGTTGTTTTAGATAAGACGAGATCGTATGCCGAACGTATGACTCGTCGAATTTCAAAGTCTTTCGTTTCAGTAACTGGAACATCTTTGAGGAAAATTACTTTCTCATTAGGATTAATGACATCAACAAGACCAATTCTCAACGCTAGGCGGATAAGATGATTATCTATGGGAAGATGCAAGTTTTGTGGATCTTTAAGTGTAATGAGATTTGCTTTAGACAAAAATTTCATTAATAAGAAGGATTTCTTTTCTAATGGGTCGGAATAAGCTTTAAATTTTTTTAGTCGCTGTAAAATGCCGTTATTATCATGGCGAAGAAGAAAATTATTGGCGGGTGCTAAATATGTTAAAATATCTTTTGTATTATGTTCTTTAAGGATTTTGGCTGCATTTTTCCAGAGATTAAGACGTTCGTTAGGATTATAAATGGTAATTAGTTCGTTATTTGGTGCTTTAACGGTAAAAAAATCTTGAAATTCATTTTCAGAGAGATTAAGAATATTATTAGGATCAAAGAATGAGGGATTTTTTTTCAATAACGATAAGGTGATTGCGTATAGCAAATCAGCACCTTTAAGGAGTTTTCCATTTATAATTCCTTGAAAGGCTTTATTTTTTGGATGCGTTTGGTGATCAATGGCTACTGTATAAAAAAAGAAATTTGCTATGTTTTCCTTTGAAAAGGTTGTTGGTGGATACATTAGTTTATCGGAAAGTTCTTCTGGTTGAAAAACCAATTCATTAAGGAAATGTGAGAACGCGAAACATTGTTTTTTGTTGATTTCAACAATCCGCGTTGGATTTTCTTTCATTTAATATCACCGATTTTATTGTGAGTTGATTCATGCCAGATGTTTAGACAAAAAACGTCATACGACATCATTAATAAATATGAAGGTTTTTACTGAATATAGAAAAAAGTACAAAGCAATTGTGTTGTAATTGTTTTCTGAAGAAAATAAGAAAATCTCTCCGCGATGGCAGCGTTATTATGAATTAAGCTCACGCTTAGACCTCATACCAATGGCTGAAAAAATGAACCAAATCTTTTCGTTGTACATTGAAGAGTTACACAC
>WAPZ01000522.1 GCA_015520535.1 Candidatus Heimdallarchaeota archaeon | reverse complement strand
TTTACTGGGAAATAATGAAAGGAATTTATTCTCTGATACCACCATAGTAGTAGTCAATCATCAGAAAAATCATTGTACTGGGAATTATTGAATATTTGTGGCTTTTTCTACTTGTGGAAAAAACAAGAGAAAAAAAATTGTAAAAGAAAAATCACACACGTTAATAAAAAATTTTTACTCTAATTTTCTTCTTTTTCTAGTGAATATTAGTGCAGTAAGCACAAATAATGCTACTAAAGTTATATTGAAGTTAAAACTGGGAAAAGGAAAAGCATTTTTTTCAGCAGGTTCTTTTGGCGCCGATGACGGATTAAAATTAGAGTTCCAGTCTATTGTTAAATCCATATTTAGATTTGCGGCATTAGAGTTCAATATTTCTTTTATTTGATGCAAAAGATTGTCATATTTTTCGGGATTTCGATCAAACGTGGTAATGGTATTCAGAAGGGAATTTACTTGTGTAATTAACTGATTGGCTGTGTTTTTTGATGTGGAATCTAAATTGTCAAGATTTCTCTTTAAAAGTTCTAAATATTTGTAATCTTCTAGTCCTTTACGGAAAAGCTCCAAACGTAATGAAGCAACTGGACCAGTGACATCTGCTTGTCCTGTATGTTCATTAACTTTATCTCCGGGATAAATCAGCCAGCCATCACCACTTTGTGCATGTTCCAACGTTCCAAATGGATTAATCCAAAGCGCAGGATCGTCTGTCCAGACATCTATTATGCTATCTGTTTTTGCACTATACCACGCCATAACAGCCCAAAAACCAATACCGACGGCGTCATATTTCCAAGCAAACCACGGAAGAATTCGATGAAAGATTGCGGGATTAACTATTCCCGGAAGGGATGGAAATTCATAATTACGGCTAGAATCAAAACCCGGTGGTATTTCTTCACTTCCGGCTTTGTACGCACTCCATGCTTGCTGATAAAGCATTACTTTTCGTCCTTCATTGATTTTTTCTTGGATAAATGACAAATCAAATTCAAAATCTTCTTGTGGTGCGAGCCAAATGGAAAATTTGTCACTCAAGTCCGCCCATTTACTCAAATCTTCGTCAAAATAATATTGTATGGCAGACGAGTTCCAATCAATGCTACCATCAATTCGATAATGAAATTCAAAATTGTCGTCACTCACACTGGCAGTAAGTTCGGCATATTTAGCAATCGCCCACGCTGCATTTTCATCTGCCGGCTCATCTAATTCGTCAATCCACACGAACCAATGACTATTTGTTACCATTTCAGTTTTTGACTGGATAAAAGTTTTAAATTGCTGTAAAAAACTGACAAAGTCTTCTTGTACGTCATCCCTTGACGCGTCTGTCGGATCTACACCCAAAACAGAAAAAGAGATCGGAACTCGCAATACATGGGGATTAAATTCTTTTACACCGGCATTATATAGTTTTACGTAATTTTGATACCATTCATCGAAATTCCATGTGTCACCAGTCTTTTTTGGAACAATATCAAATGGATCAAACGTCATTGCCAAATCAATATCATGTTCTTCAAAGAATTTGGTGTACGCATTAATTAATGTTTCATCAGAGTTTAGAATCCAAAAATCCGCATAGCCAGGGTTATGAAGCCCCGAATGCGTCGGTACTGCAAAATTGAGCACTTTCAACGTAATATCGATAGTGCCGCTTATTCCACCAGAAAAGCTAAGAGCGCCTGCATAGGTATCTGGAGCGGCATCTTGTGGAACTGAAATTTCAATCCATAATGGTTGATTTTTTCCAGCAGCTACATCAAAAGAAGTGGATAAAGGAACTAAAGCATCTGGATATAACCCCAAATTATACGAAATTACACTCTCATAATCCGTTTGAGATTGCACATTTACATAATATTCCAAAAAAACCTTAACATTGGATGAATCAATTATATTGGATCCAGATCCTACTAAATCGTTTGGGCTAACCGAAACGCCAGTTAGTTGCGAGGTTCCCGCTGTTACTACTACCTGAAAGAACGCACGTCCATTTTTAGCTACACTTAGACTTACAGCTTTAGCTGAACCGGGCATAGTATGAAGTGCATCATTGGAATCTGTGCTCTGAAAGATTTTAATCGTTGAATTGGTGACCCATATACTGGCGTTACTGGTTGATTGATTTGTTTCAGCAACTACTTGTGTAGTGTTGTATTGAGCAGTTAAAATACTGCTACCTAGGACAAAAATTCCGATTAAAAAGAGCATAAACACTTTTTTTGTCATTAAAAAACATCAACCCCAATTGCTTATAACTAATTGAAATGTTGCATATATAAAAAGATTGTTTAATTACAGATTCTGACAAAAAGAGGAAAAAGTTATTTTTGGCGAAAAAAAGAAAAGAAAAGAAAAGCCAAATGGAAAATTAATTTTTACTGTGGCGCTTCAAGTTGAAAAACGTTTTTCACAATACTGTCGATTTGTTTAAAAATGGGATCATCGGTGGAAACAACGCTTAGATTGTCTAAAACTTGCCCAAGATTTTTCGTTTGAAAATGTTCCTTTAATTTTTTTAGTTGTTTTCGAGCTAAATAGGTGTCATCTTTAACAATAAGGCATGAAAAGATTCGATCAGTTATTTTTTCCATAAGTATAACGTGGTTAGCTTGTTCGATTTTATTAATACTTTGTTCACCAAAAAGATCTTGTGAAAAGCTTCTTAATGCCACTAAAAAGCCACTAATGAGTTGTTCGTCGGGTTTAAGTTCCTCAGAAAATTGTCGTGAATAAATTGCTAAGCCGGAGTCATTAATTATTAGTAAGAGAACAGGTTGCGTTTGTTTTTTGGGTGTTGCCTCAAAGGTCTGCGACTGAAGATCACGGAGCAAACGAAGGGCTTCATTACATAAAATGAGTTGGATTTCTTTTTCTGTGTGGAAAAATGGGATGTTGGGCAAATCAATGTTTTTTGCCAAATATTCTTGGAGAAAGTGGTGTCGTTTTTCCACGAGCGATATTTCTTCTGCACGTTCGCTATATTGATATTTCTCTTGCACTTCTTTAGCATATTCGATAAATGTGCGAGCTTTATCGAATTTAAACATTAGTAGATAAACGTATGCGGTAACCAAGTTGAAAGAGATCATAAAAAGTGGTAATTCCAATTCTTCGACAATTAATCGCAGATCTGCAAAAAGATGCAATAGTTTTTTTATGAATTTTAACTGTTGCGTCTGTAAAAACATTTTCAGATATAGTTCGGAAAGGAACGTGATGGTAGACAAGTTGAAATTATATGCTTGGAGATCGTCAGCTTGTCTAAGGGCTTTTTTGAGGTGTTCTTCGGCTGATGCTAAATTTCCAGCTTCAAGTAGATAGATTCCTTGAGAGAGCTGATAAAACAAAGAGGATAGGGGATCTTCGGGTTTTATGGCTGTTTTAAGTTCTTCAAGATATAATTTTGCGGTGATCAAATCACCGAGTCGTGCTAAAAGATAGGTAAAAACTGAATGAATCTGCGGAGAGACTAGTTTTGCTTTTGCATAGTGCTGTTTTGCTTCTTCCAAATAAATCAAAGCCATTTCTATGTTGTTATCTTGATAATAGGAGTCAGCTATAGCTAAGGCTTGTAATATTGCATTAAAGTAATTTTTAACAGCTACTGTCTTTTTATAGGACTTTAGCATGAGTTCTCGTCCTTCATCTCGTCGCCCTTCCCAAATTAAGATGTTTCCTAAATTGGTATTGACAGCATCAAGTGTTCTTTTGTCCCCAACGCGTTCCAGATGTTCCTTGGCTTTTGTGAAATATATTCGGGCCTGAGATAAATTTTGTTCTTGAAGATAATAAATACCTAACATGTTGTAAAAAAAACCTTTAAACTGGACGTCCGTTGCCTTGTCCAACCACTTTGTCACTTCGGAAACAATTTCACGCATTTGCTCAATTTTAAGCGTTTGATAGTAATAAATTAGCCGTGCCGTGTTAAGGATTAATTTAAAATTTAAACAGAGTTCTTCGGCATCAGAAAATCTGGCACAATATTTTTCTGTTGCTGCCGATAACTCCATTAAAAAACTTTCATATGATCCATATTCTTGTTTGTACAATAAAAACAGAGCCTTTGAGAAAAGTGCTTCAATATGAAGCAACGCTTGTAATAGTGGATCTTCAATAGACTTTATATTATCTAATATTCGTTCTATAATTATTTTACTGCCATCAAAATTTGCTTGATACACTAGAACCTTTGCCATAAATGGAGATAAGGGCAGTGGCCCGGAAAAAGTCTCCCACATGTCTTGTAGGAGTTTATAATTTGTTGTTGAAAATGCAATTTTTCCCAAAAAGTAAAAAATCCAACTTAAATCCTCAGAAATTGCGTCAGTACTATCCGATTTTACGAGACTTGTTAAAACCTCACCAAAAACAACATATTCATTTTTTTCTTGGGTGCTTTCTGCATCTTGAAAAGAATCGACCAACATCTTTTTAGTTGTTTTTGTAAGGTGTTGGTTAGCAAATTTAAACTCTGGTGGGATATAATGAAGTAAGACTTCATCTATCTGGCTCATTTTATTAACACTCAAATTTTTTTCATTTAGCTTTTATAACACGATTGAAATCTTATATTTGAC
>WAPZ01000521.1 GCA_015520535.1 Candidatus Heimdallarchaeota archaeon | reverse complement strand
AACAAATACTAGATGAAAGAAAAAAGGTTGATGAGAAAACAGGAAAAAGATATTTTCCTTCTGTTACGACAGCTGTAAAATCAACACCCGAGAAATTTATTGTAGAATATTCAATAATAAAAAGGGAAGAACCTGTAATTGTTGCAACGAAAGGAGAAAAAATTTACGACTTCCAACCAGACGAAGGCGAAGGAATAGAGTTTGATTATATTTTTACTGGCGGAAATATCGACATTCGCGATTTCAACTTAAGAATGCAAATGGCTTTTGCATTTTTCCACACCTTATTAACAACAAAAGTATTTCCGACTAATAGAGAATTAAAAGGACAACAATTACAATCAACGTTTGCCGGTGGTTTAGGTAACCCAGCTGTAGCAACCGATTCTGACAAGATTGAAGACAGAGAAAAACAACCTTTATTTCTAGGAATGTCTGTTAGAAACCCAATTCTACGGAATAAACTGTTTCCTGCAGCAACAACTTCTTATCAAAATCTCATACACAAGTTTGCTGCCTTCGAAAGCGTTGAAGCGACAGTTACAATAAACGGAAATCCTGATTTGTTAAACGAAACAACTCTTGAACCGGAAGATAGTGATAACGAAAGAAAAAAGAAGATATATAGAGTCCCTACTTATGTTAAAATAAATGTTAGAATGCCAACGCACCAAGAACAACAAAATTTTAGTGAACAGTTTTGGTATAAAGGATGGTATAAAATAATTTCAATTGAACATACGTTTGACAGTGGTGATTTTTATCAAACACTAGATATAATTAGTATTCCTGTTGAATATGGTCAAAGCTTTCTAGATGAAGATTTGTGTAATGAACAACAGTCGGGTGAACGTGTACCTACAGGTTCAAGTGAATCAACAACAGAAAGCCAACGTGTTAGTGATGTTCAAATTGAACGAGCAAACAAAGCTAACGTGGAGAAAAGCAAGCAATGATTATTGATCAACATATAAAAAAGATTCAAAACGAAGAATTAACATTACGACTGACGATCGGACAGGTAATTGATACAAACGATCCGCAACAAATGGGTCGTATTCGCGCTTATTGTCCAGGCCTCGGTGATACACCAGTCAAAAAAATTGAAGATATTCCATGGGCTGTTTATGTTTCTCCTTTTGGAGGTGTTGTAACTTATGGCAAAAGAGGTCCTGAAGAAGATGAAATCAAAGGACCTGTTGCATACGGTTGGTGGAGTATTCCAAAAGTCGGGGCTTATGTTCTTGTTGGTTGTATAGACGGTGACCCGTCCGCTCGTTTTTGGATTGGTTGTATACAACCACAATTATTAACACATACAATGCCTCACGGAAGATATTTGTGGAATTCTTCAGAAGAAGGAAAAGCACCAGACGGTCCTGTTGATACTTTTGAACAACCTATTGAACCGTTATACAGAAATCTCACAAAAGCTTTTACTAAAGATCAATCGTTAGTTGAAAATACCCCTTCAACGCCACGTGATAGTCTCGAATGGCGTACACGTGGAGCTGATATGCAAGTTTCAGCTTTGGAAGAATTGCATATTTCTTTAGATGATCCACCTGGTAGTGAGAAACCAGATCATAAATTTGGGAAACAACCTGAGGTAACAGAACAAGACGGAAACAGATTATCAATAAACGGACCTGGTTATGGTAAAAGTCAAATAGAACCGGAAAGAAAATACAAAACAACGATATTCAATTATGATTCACATGTTTATTCGTGGACAACTCCCGGTTTTCATTCTATTTCGATAGATGACAGAAAAGAAAATTCACGAATTAGAATTAGAACAGCAAGCGGACATCAAATCATTTTCGATGATACAAACGAGCGAATTTACATCAGTACAGCGGAAGGGGAAACTTGGATTGAAATGGATCAAAACGGGAATATAGACATATATGGAGGTCGAAATCTCAGCGTACATGCTAAAAAGGACATCAACTTCACTGCAGACGAAACATTTCGCGTTCATGCAAAAGGAATTCACATGTATTCTTCAGACGAAATAAGATTACATAGCAAGAAAGACTTCAATGTTTATAGTGAAGAAAACTATAGACTTGCAACAGTAAAATCCATGTTTATTGAACCTGATGAAAATTTATATCTTAACGTTCACCAATCCGTGTTCGAACAAGTAGCAAACGATATTCACAGGAAAGTTGGTGGTTCAAGTTTTTATCAAACTTCCGGTGAGTTACATTTTAATACATCTGGAGATGCAAAATACACTTCAGGCGGAACAACTCATATTCGAGCCGGTGGTGATATTATAGAAACTGGTAGTTCGATACACTTAAACGGACCGCCAGCAAGTCAAGCTTCTCAAGCAAATGATTCACAACCTGCAGAAGAAAAACATTCATTCTGGACAAGCCGTGTACCAGAGCACGAACCGTGGGCAAGAGTAATGATGAAAGGAAAAGGACCTGGTGGTGCTGATAACGATGGAACAACCGTTGATATAGCAAACGAACATACTCCTGAATACTCGTATGATGACAAAAATGTAGGACGTGTTGAAAGAGGTGAACGAATAAAACGTAACAAGCATTGGCATCGTTAATCAATTCCCCCCTTGAAATTTTAATTGTAAATAAAAACAACCAAAAATCAAAAATATAGGAGGAGAATGACGATGGTAGTATCAAAACCGGGACAATATCCACACATTGAATGGCTTGATCTTAACGGCGATGGCGTTTTTCATGAGTGCGCAATCGTCAAAAGAGACGCAAACGGCAACATCTATTACATTGAACTTGCTAAACTCGATGATGTAGACCGGACAAGAATCGGTAAAATCGTGATGAATCCACGTGCACGCGCTTTCGAATTGTGGGATCTTATGTCACAAATAACTTTGAATAATGGTGTTAATGCTCTAGAATATTTCCATCAACTTGTCAAAGTAATTTCGCCAGACGGTGTAATTTATCAACCTCAACCTGGTCGTATTGCTGCAGCTGGTCCTGTAGATACAAATGTTGAAGAAAGACCGCGGAGAAGAGGCCGTCCAAAGAAGAAAAAGGAACAGGAAGTAGTAGAACAACCGGCTGAAAGTTCGGAAGGTGAATAAAATTTCGGGGCCTAAAAGGCCCCGAAATTTACTCAGTATCAACTTTACGTTTTACACGTATTTCCACATCTCTTTTCTTTCCTCTATTGTAGTTAGTACGTCTCTTTTTGTAGTTTCGACTTTTAAACTGTTTTTTCTGTTTTGGTTTTCTTGGGATAACAAAGTTGTCATCAACGGTCCTAATCATTACTCGATAGGTATTAAGAATTGTCGACCAGTGTTTGCCGACACGTTGTGCCACAATTTTATCAACATCTTCGCGTGTAACATACGGTTCATGAACCGCATCATATACAACACGGTTTGTAGCAGGGTCAATATATGTGAACCGTTTCTTCATTATTCTCTCCTTTACAAAACAGATTATGTATTAGTATATACAAATTAATTACTAATAACAACTGATGAATTGGTGGAGCTGGTGGGATTCGAACCCACGACCTCCTGAGTGCAAATCAGGTGCTCTCCCAAAAACTGAGCTACAGCCCCGTTATTCTGCTTTCATCATCATTTCAAAGAATCCAGGAGCATCTCGTTCGCTTTCAAAAACAAAGACGTTCGTCTCCGGATTTTTATGTCGTAGACGTGTATAAACATCACCCATCATTCCGGGTCTCAGTTTCTTGTATACCCTCGTCTTTTCTCCTTTGCTATTGTAGAGTGCAGCTTCACCGTTAATATATACGAGTGCAGCTTCCTGATCGTATTTCCTCACCATATTAACAATAAAGTTAAGGAAATCCTGTTCTTTCCCTTTCTCGCCGACGACAAAAATCGTGTCTTCACTGACATGAACTTCGTCCTTTGTCCCCTTATTCTCGATCCAATACCCATCAGCAAAGAAATAACCATATCCTTTCTTTCTGATATCAGCCGCGAGTCGCGTGTTTCTCCGCTTATTTTCCTCATAAGGATATTCTGAACGAAATGCGGAAAGAAGGGCAAAAGGGGTCTTGTTCTCGTAATGTCTCCAAATACGAGAAAGGCTCGCCTCATTTAGAAACGTCTCTTTGAGATGAAGATTATACTTCGACACTTTTTAACTCCTTATTTCCAACATATTTATTCCCAACGGTTGTGAATATTCTCGTACATTCTTTTAAAAACATCAACAGGTGCCCAGTTCTTTGAAACAATTTTAAGTTTTGGCAGGCCAGGAGGGACTCGAACCCCCAACCTGCGGTTTTGGAGACCGCTGCTCTGCCAATTGAGCTACTGGCCTTGAGCTCTATTGTTGGTGGGCCACCTAGGACTCGAACCTAGAACCGACGGGTTAAGAGCCCGCTGCTCTACCAATTGAGCTAGTAGCCCAATTTGAAAATTATATACGAGATTATTCTTTGACGTCAATAATGATTACTTTGACGGGAAGGCCTAAAACACGAGCAACATTAACTCGTGTATTACCAGCCATTATCCATCTGCCACAATTTCCTTCTACGATTAGTGGCATTGGCATTTTCGAACCAGTTTCAAATCCATGAACAATTCGGTCTACATCTCTCGGACGAACATACAATGAGACCATATCTTTAATATCTTCAATGGAGGTGTTATATGAAAGATTATAAACCGGTTCTGCTTCTTTAATTGAAACGATTTTTCCGTTTCTTACTCTAGAAACAAAATCTTCGAAATCATCAAATAATGGAAAACGTGCGCAGATCTCTACCGCGCGCCCCTTCCATTTCTTTTGCTCCTTCTTCTTATATTCAGCGAATTCTTCCTTTAGTGTATCAATTGTAGGAACAATCCAATTCGCTTGATATTTTTTAGTTTCATATAGTCTCATGTAAATTATTT
>WAPZ01000520.1 GCA_015520535.1 Candidatus Heimdallarchaeota archaeon | reverse complement strand
GCTGTATGGAATTGGAACACAGTCAAATCAGACTTCTGCATTAATGATGACAACTCCATCTTTAAATATGCCTACGACAAATCCAGATGCTCCGTCTATACTACAAAAGCTCTCCCAAAAT
This sequence comes from Candidatus Heimdallarchaeota archaeon, assembly GCA_015520535.1. Lineage (GTDB taxonomy): Archaea > Asgardarchaeota > Heimdallarchaeia > Hodarchaeales > S146-22 > S146-22. Next base: position 16,736 of record WAPZ01000520.1, on the reverse strand, counting down.
CGTTTGAATTCTATAAATAGCGATAATGATCTGTTCACAAAGGACAATACTAAAAGTCCTTGGAATGTAGAATCACTTTCATCACCTACAGATTTGAACACTGAAATTGAAGGTGAACCTACGTTTCCTTCCACAACGGACATTGGAAAACTCTTCGAAGATAAAAACGGAGAATACCAAAAAGTGTGGGAACCTTGGCTTTCAAAAGCTGCTGTTAGAAGTATGATTGCCTCTGAGGATGGAAATTGGGTTGCTGTTGGCGGTGGTTATCTTTTTGACAATGAAGTCCATATATACCGTTGGAATCGCATCAAAAAGACCTATGACCATGTCTGGGATTCTGGTGATCAAGTCATCAAATCTGATGTAATAGATCTTGCTATTGGTGACACTGACAACAACAACTTTATTGAAATTGCAGCTGCTAGTGCCGACGGGCATGTGTATGTCTTCGAACAAAAGCACTTGTACGATCCGATAACTAATACAGAGAGCATGTTTGATTTGGTGTGGGTCAGTCCTTTTGTTGGCCCAGTCTGGGGCGTTACTATTGATGATGTGGACAAAGATTTTATACCTGATTTAATCTTTGGCAGCTGGGATGGAAACGTCTACTGGTACGAATATATCGACCACTCGGGATATCCATTTTCTAAAGAACACTGGATTGAATATCGTGAAGTATTTCGTTATAATGTTGGAGAACGCGTCACGAGCCTTGAAAGCGGTGACATAGATGGCGATGGCTTACCAGAAGTGTATGTAGGACTAGATAACGGTACTTTACTTATATTCGAAAATGACGGTGTAATCATTCCTATTAATGGTCAACCCTTCCCACTCACACAAGACAATGCCTATAAAATCGTTTATTCAACCGAAAATATCATGTGGAAACCTATATACCAAATTTCTGTTGGTGAACTGGATAACAATCCCAACGACGATGAACTAGCCTTTTTGGCACTCGGCCAAGGCGCATATACCTTGGATTATTCGCCTTTGGATGGCTATTTTGTAAACAAATTGATTCGAAACTTTGAAACTTGGGAAACTAGCGGCGCTTATCCGTTAGATCATTGGGTCGATTGGATGATTAATAGCTCTGGCGCCAATGTGTACTTTTTCTATCCAGGAATCGGCAAAAGTTATGAGCCGAGAGATTATCCAATCTCAATGCAATCGCCATATCCGTATAATACTTCGATTGCACAAGCACCAGATGGAAATATGACGACATTCGACGCCAGAAGTACAACAGCATGGGCTGTACTTAATTTTGGCCATTATGAAGAAGCAACAGGCGATGGAAGGATTGGTAACCCCCTTACTACTCGTGGTTATGAATTAAAATTTTATTTCAGTGATAACACTACAATAGACCTCGATAACATAAAAATTGAAGGTTCAAATGACTTAGAAAACTGGTATCAAATACCCAAAGAATCAATGAAAGCGACTGGTGACATGGGCACTCATAGTTATCTGTATGTGGATCTTGACAGCTTTCTCGGTACTTACAGACTTGACAAGATTCAGTATCTGCGTTTAACCTTCACTGACGGCATATACGATTTAGATGCCATTTATACCACCACCGTCTATCGCCCACTAGACACAGCTACTGCTATAAGCATTGCTTCATTAGATTTTGATTATCAAAAGGCACTTTCTGGTATTCCAGAGCCTAAAAAAGTTATTGTCGGCACTTCAGATGGAAAGCTCTACGGCTATGCCTACAATTCTACATCAAAATTATTCGATGAGGTCTGGAATTCGTATGATCGCGATCGTTTTACCATGGGAACAAATATCTGGACAATCACTGAAGTAAAAACAGCGGGGAAGGTACCCACATGGTTATACAAAGAAAATTCAGCTGACGTTATCAATCTGAATTTAGGAACACGAAAACTTGTCGATTTTACTACGGCAAATCTTGTGGATTTGAATGCAATCTTTGCTAAGTACGTTAAAGTTGAAGACATCCCAAACGACATCGTGGTGAGCACGGATAATAGTACACTTACTGTTTTCACCACAACGGGTGCTACACCATATGCTCGAAGTCCATATTATACTAATTTGTACTTTGGCGATTTGAATCAATATTATGCTTTGCAAGGAATTGACACTCTAACAGCAACGTTTGCCAGTTTTTCACAAAAAGATGACCCCGGTTACGGTGATCCCTCTTATCCAGCAGATAAAAAAACCGAATTCCCAGAGTTCTTACTTATTGGAGGTTTAAGCACTAGTGGTGGTGGTGAATTCGATCCTACACCCGCAAATACATACACGTTAGACGTGTGGCTTTCTCCTGGGGTCTTCAAAAAGTATGTACGGGCGGGCAGTCTTGAAACATATGAACTCAGCGGTCTATTGAGTGCGGTGCTACGACTTTCACAAACAGTACCTGATGCTGCAATTGCGGATATGGATAATGATGGATATAAAGACATTGTATTAACAAATGGAAAGGTTTATTTACTTAAAAACTTAGCCAATTCCGGTTTTTGGATGTTACAACTAGATTATTTCTCCGACATTAATACGAAAAGTTCAACTATCTATACCAGCCCCCAAATTGTCGACTTTGATGGCGATGGTGACAAAGATCTCGTCTTAGGTGAAGCCGGGAAAAACGGTGCACGTTACTGGGAAAACATTGGCACAGCTACAAAGCCAAAATGGGTACATACATGGAATTTCTTTGTCCGTGAAACCTCCTCGCTACTAAACGAAGATCTTATATCTCACTTTAAATTGGAAAATTACAGTCGACCGAATGTTGTATTCGATACAAAAAATAAAGATGTTGCCAACTTCATGCTGGCATACAATAATGAATCCAACAAAATCGTTCGTTTTGAAGCCGACTACGAAACCCATAACAGCCTTTTATTAGGTGTGAATCCAAAATTAGTATGGCTGGAAATCAATCTCAAATCGGGTTACAATCCAACAGACGGTAAACTCCTTAATTTCGGGTATCATGTTGTTCCCGTGTGGACATCTGAAAGTGAACTTCAAAAATGGACCGCATCGCTTTCATATGGTGACTTAGATCAAGACGGCAAAAATGAAATCATTGTCGGTGATTTTGATAATAACTTATATGTCTTTGAACACCTTACAAATAATACATACAAACGAGCATTCCGATCGCCCGACCTCTTAGAATACCGACTCACAGACCAATCACCCTATTTCAACGAACAATTAGAAGGTATCAGCGGAACCTTCTATCGTACGATTTGGAGTCATGTGACTGACATCATTGCCGGTATTGATATGGATAACGACGGTTATCAAGAAATTGTTGCTGTTGGTGGGTTATCTATTTGGGTCTTTGAAGCCACACGCTATGATGACACGTATCGCCTCGTCTGGACTACAGACCTCTATTATAATCTCTTCGGTCGAGTTGCCAATAAACTCCTTGGATATGATTCAATTTCTGTCCTTGCAGCCGGCAACGACCTTGATCATAATGGCCGTGGCGAATTCATTGTTGGATTAGGACCATTCATGTTTATCTTTGAAGCTGTCCTAAACGAAGAACGTACCGATATGATTGGCTTTAAAGAAGTGTTCCTTAAAAGCGATGAAGTGCCCACAGCCTTTGGACGATACTTCTTACCCGGCAGTCCCTTCTTAATGGCATTTCGCGATACCCTTTATGATTTGAAACAATTTACCTACAAAATCAATGCTATTGCAGTCGCCGATCTTAATCGTGACGGATACACAGATATTGTCATTGCTGGTGAAAATAAAACACGATGGGGACATGTACACGGCTGGGCTGCAATCTTAACTAACATAATGGGAACTTATCAATATAAAGGTGGTTTAGAGCCCTCACGAATGCTCTTTAATCCTATCTATGATTTAACCATCGATGATCAGGATTATGATGGAAACGTCGAACTCATAGTCGGTCACAGTAAAGGCGTTGATGTCTATGAATTTTATCCATCCGACGTTTGTGTCTCTGATTGCAGTTCAGGTTTTGACTTCCAAATAGTGAGTACAATCACAGGGTCAGCGAACTATCCTTACATTCGTCCGCTTAACCAGATGTGGGCCTATGCAAGGGAGGCTCCGCAAGTTAAAGAATCTGATACAGCACTACTCGAATTACAATATGATACTCCTAATTATGACGGGTATCTTAATGGTTTTCCAGCAGGAACACTTATTCAAATCGCTGTTGATGCCAAAAGTAAACGATTAGTATGGTCTTCAAGTCCAAATGGCGGCAAAAATTGGACTGTTCTTAAACCAGTTACTACCATGGCGCTCTATACAGGCGTATTTGGTAATATAGGTAAGAAAATCATCGAAACACAGCCTGACTTGTATCAAGAGACAAACGGAGATCTTTATGTCGTTTGGCGTGCGGTCATACCCGGTTCTGCAACTACTGATATAGCTATTCTCATAGCTAAATTCAATGATACGGCTTATGCATGGGATACGATGGAATTGATCAAAAAAGAGACCATAGTAGGAGTATACGATAATCCTGACCCACCACACTTACTATCACCTTCTATTTGGCGTCTTCCTTACAATGGATCGTCATTTGCCGTTTCCTTTGTCAATACAACAGACGATCAAATATACATTTACCGCCGATATTGGTTGTTCGGATGGTTCTGGTGGAAATATACTACTTTCAGTGCTCTTGACTCTGGCCTTAATGCAACAGCAGATCGCTTCTTTGTCGGAAAACATGACGTGATTTATCATGAAGAAACTGATCAATTTGTCGTGGTGTTTTCCGGAAAACTCTATAATGAATTCAAGCCAGATTTCGACATCTTTGCGGCATATTTCTCGTTCAATGTGAGTGCACCTGATGCTTCAACGGCGTTTGTCTTAGAGGGGTTGAGTCGTATTACCATGGATGCGACCCAAGATCTAAATCCGGATCTCTCTCAGTTGTATACTTCCGACAAAACACTAGTTGTGGTCTATGAGGCTTTGGGTGATCAACCTGGTGGTGCAATTATGATTAGTTACAGCAAAAACGATACCAGACAATGGCGTGAACCGGAACAATTATCAACGTACCCAGAGTATGTAGCGTGGCTTTGTGCTGGAACAGCGTGTATACCCATTTTCCAACATCCGACGGAACCATTATTACGTTATCCCAACATACTTGTGTTAATTCGAGATCTACGCTTTAGTGCTCCTTCAATCACTGGACGAGCCGGTGGCGGCTTTACATATACCTTTGTCATTCATCAAAACTTTGTACACATCGCTTCTGCATTCCCTAAACTGGCAACTGCTACTTCTTACATTAAAAGTGGCTACAAAAGCAATGATTACAACAAAAATAATCAAGGAAATGCCAATACTCTCACGACCATTGCCACCACAGGGTGGAGTGCAGCCACCGGTACAACTATAAAAGCCAAAACACTTACAGTTACCTCTTATGCAACTACCTACGGTGTCAGTTCGTCATATTCTACAGCAGCAATAACCTTACCCGCAACTACATTGAGTTCTACATACCAACTTCAAAGTGGTGGTTCTCTGATTCAGTTTGCGGGCACGTTGACAATTCCAACTAGTAATATCCCACCGTTAGCGCCGGGAGGTTTTGGAACATTAATGCTTGGTAGTCAGACAAACATCCTTGTGGGTGTGAATCCTACGTCAAATTGGGTGTCTTTCGACTTTTACGAGGCGCAAAAAATCTCTGTTGGGGATTCTGATCAAGACGGTCGCCGTGAAATTCTTATTGGTTCTAGAAATCGGGCTTTCTTAGCCGAAATTACAAAGACGGGATCAACTGAATACTTTAATTCTTTTATGCCGATGCAATTCGCTGAATATAGACAAACATGGGCGTCTGAAGAATATGAGCATCGTGTAACTGATGTATTAATTGCTGATGGAAATGGCAATAACTATCCCGAATTGGTCGTAAGTACTGAGTATGGCAATGTTTACTCATATGAATTACTTGACTCAGCCTTTGGTAGTGCATTCGATGATATTTTCACACAACCGATATTTGCGGACTCCAATATAACATTCTCGCAACCCGTATCCGATCGCTATTCATTAAAAAATCGAGTCACCGCACTTGTTGACGTAACTGGTGATTCTATACCAGAATTATTAGTCGGTGATTATGATCCCTCCGGTTCAGAGAAACATTACATCTATGTGTATTCAATTAATGACCTTAATGCTTTAGAGCCCTTTACACAAATAAATGCCATAGAATTGGGAAATAATCCCGTATTAGCGCTGAAACTCGCTAAACTAGTCGGAAACGATGATGTCTTAGATATAATTGCAGTCACCTCAGAGAATCTTTATGTCATAGATGGTGTTGGCTTAGGTGTAGCGGCTATAATCCCGTTAAGCACTGATTATCCGTCTTACTATCCAATCGTGGAAGTGTATCCTAATCCACTCGATCCAAATACCTCATACTTCTTTGTTGCAGCAAATAATTTGACATTCTTCACCAATTATACAAATGGAGACATGTGGGATGTTCCACTACCAACTGTAAGCGGATTTGCTACCGCTGTATTCGCACAATTTGCATTTTTAACATCAACAAGCATACCAAATGTAGTAGTTGGAACAAATGAAGGCTTATATTACATTTTTAATAGTACTGGCTCCTATACAGCAATTAATAGTACTTTTGATGCCAGCTCTGTAGCATTTAGCGCTGATTTAGATAACGACAATTTCGAGGAACTGGTAATTGCCAGTAAAGGTAAACTATGGGCTTACGACTTCCCCGAATTAACCATCTCGAATATTACCGAATTATGGAACGTTTCTCTCTCCGAATACACAGGTGTACCTGTCTCCAGTGACGTTGCTTTTCAAGCTGCTACCACAAATGCAAATGTGGATACATTCCCAACGACAAGTTATATTGTTACTAAACCGGCTCGTACCTATCTTAATTTCGAGGATGGCACGATTGGTTCTCCTGTAGGTGTTTACTCTGGTGTCACTTTCTCGAACTTTGCCTATGAAGATAAAATGTTTGCCTATCTTCCAGGCTCCGGGCAAAAGGCAATTACGTCAACATTAAATGGTGTTACAGAAACTAACATTTCCTTTACAACACCGGTCGAGTATGTGAACTTCTACATAACTTCAGTTGCTAACGCACCGAATGATTTTGAATACATTGCAGTGAATTTCTATGATACAAATGGTCAGTTATTGACTCGTCGATATGTTTCAAACGACTATTATAACCCATCACCAGAACAAGTAAGTTACATGGCACCTGTAGGGTCACCAATAAAGTTAATTACATTTGAACGCCTGCGATTAAGTGATATCAGTACTATTTACATTGATGACTTTTACTTCGGTGAACGTCAAGGGTCGATGGTCTTTGCCTTTGACAAAGCTAATGGAAAATATCTTTGGCACCGTGAGTTTTTCGGTGATACCTTACAAGATTTAGTGGTAAGCGATTTAAACTTTGATGGAGTAGCAAATGAGTTGCTCATGATCTTAGATGCACCAATCTTTAATGATACTTTCATGCCAGATACGCCCGTTCCATATCCAATCGATGCACCATATGGTGTCTATGCTTTAGAAGATGATGGCGGTATTCTTTGGTATCAAACGGACCGTGATTTAATGAATCCGTTCCCGCATGGTATATATAGTGTAGTCCAAAGTAACAAGCAGTTCTATGACCAAAGTGGATATGTAGCGTTTGGTATCACAGAAGGTGGTACGCTAGTTGCCATTCAAAGGATAACAAAAGCTATATCTACCGTTTCAAAGACCTTTATCGTTCGTCCAGATCCGTCCTTTGCATTGCTTGGTGAAATACAGACACATGACTCCATACTCTTTATCAAAAGCATTGACTTAACGGGTGATGGCACGGCAAACGACTTTGTAATTGTCAATGCCAGAAATGCCATAATTGCATACAATGGTAAGACCTTAGAGGTTGTTTGGAAGACCCGTGCACCGAATGAAATTATTTCAATCGCTGTAGGGGACTTTAACAACGATGGTGTTCAAGATGTAGCGTACGCGTTAAAAGATAGCCGTGTCTATGCATTAGATGGAACCACCGGTCTGTTACTGTGGTGGGGTGCCATTCCAGGCTTTAAGGCGTCGCACGCTCTTACCTTTGATCTTGGCGCTGATGGCTATGATGACGTGTTATTCGGCGGCAGTTATGCCGGATATGGTGCATTGGTAGCTTTAGATGGGCAAGGAAACGGCACCGGATATTTAAAGATCATAGGTGGCTATTTCTTCTACAAACCGGTGTTTGACTTTAAACTCATTGAATATAGTGGTACACCGGGCGTTATATCACATATTGCAGTCTTTGCCAAAGGTTTTGGTGTATATGTGCTACGCCTTCAAACGAGTTCTCCATACTTTAGTCTTGACAGCGTTATATATTCACCGTTGGCACAAAACTGGGCAGTTGGAAACTTCTATCTCGATGATAACGTGGCTGACTTTGCCTTAGCTCGAGTTGATGTAACGGTTGATGTGTATGGAAAAGTACACGCCAAATTAGTCCTTGATGGTTACGTTGGTAATCCTTCTGAATGGTTCCTACCTATTAATAAGACAGTTTCACTCTACCCCTCTTTGAACTCAGCTATTGACTTTGATACTACTCTCTTAGGAATGTTTGTCCCACGAATGACAGCGGTTAATATCGATCAATATTCAGATGATGAAGTTGTGCTTCAAACGTTGGGTGCTCAAATTTTTGCTGTTAATGTCTCTGAAAACGCTAATTGGGAGATTTTCTCCTACGAAGAACCAAATGTTCTGCAAACTTTTGCTAGACGTGCCATCGATATACCGGGAAGCATCGATATCAACGGTAATGGAATCCCCGAAGTCATAATAACTAACGGTCATTTAGTATATGGTGTTGAATTCGCTATCGTCGATCCGTACGGTGAACAGCCGTGTGAGGTCTCAATTGTCTGGATGAGTTTTACACCTACATTATCTGCTATTACGGCAATTCGTCTCCTTGATACCCGTGAAATCGGAAGTCAATCACTGTTAATGGGATCCTTTGACGGGAGAATAACCATTATTGACCCGTACATTTTTGACATAGCCATTTCAGAACCCTCATATTATCCTCGACCAAAAGTCTCCAGTGATGCACTTTCATCAGAATTTTTTGTCTCAACAGAAAATGACAAACTCAGCACAAATGATGGTTTTACAGACAAACTAGTAAAATCCGAAAATCCTAAATTCAAACCATTCTCATCGAAACAATCAGCTACGCACATTATGGAAAAAGTAGTTGTCACAAAAGATAGTCAAACTGTGGATCTTATTATTCCTCCCATTTTTCTTATTTTCTTTGCCATTTTTATGACAGCTTGGATTCAACAGTCTAATAATAAGAGCGGTGATGAAGCGATACATGCATGGAAACGAAAAATAAAAGCATCGCAGCGAATACTCTTCCTTAAATCTCTCTTAATCTTTTTTTCTTTAGATATACCTCTTTATCTGTACCGTGAGAAAAAAAAGCGGGGGTTTTCATCAATCCATGGAATGTCACTTAGACAGCCAATGTACCGTGCTTATCAGTCATTAAGCTTTTTAAAAGGAGGTATAAAACGATGAAGCACGAAAAAAATAAAAAAACAGGACAAAAGGTCAAGAAAATGAAAATTAGAACATTTATTGTTTCTTTAGCCATGTGGTGGGGAATTATAATCCTGTTTGGCATGTTTAGCTCCCCCTACTTAACCCACACACCAATCTCAAACCTAAACACTTTAATGGTAACAAGTGCCAGCGCATATCCTGGTGATGCTTATGAACCGAACGATTCCGCCGCTACAGCCGCATACATAACTTCAAAAATGAATAGTAAAATCAATAATCTTTATATGAACGATACCGATGCCGACTTCTTTTATTTTGACATTAATCAAATTGAAACGACAAATTATTATTTTCAAGCCATTGTAGAATATAATGAAAGTATCGAAAATGTTGGTTTCAATATGACACTATATTACTACAATTACAGTACTAATAGCTTTGATGAGATCTACAATCAAACACAGACTTCACAGCAGATAGGGAATCCTAATGGGGCATATATAACGTTTGCAGAGCCACTTCAATTACCCTATGATCCACTTTCGCAAGGTGGTAATTATTATATCCTTGGGCTTGAATTTGATAACGAAACAAAAACTAATTATGGAAATCAGACGGTAGAATACAGTCTCACATTAATATTTGATGATTTAGGTTCTATACGAAAAGATCTCAATAGTTTTGACGATGCCACGGAAATTGTTCCGGGATTTTACAATGATTCCGCTATCCTTCTCAATTATACGTATGACAGTTTTGCCGGTGCGGGAAGTCCGCATCCTAATCCGCCTCTTGCCAATCAATTCATGGACTTTTATACCATGTTGTTGTTTGCTGATAACTACGTTTTCTTTAACTTTACGTATACCTTGTATGCCACCAGTTCGACAATAAATGGAATAACAATTGAAGTGTATTATCCAAATCGAACGCTATTAAGTTCTACATCTAGTGATAAATGGAGTGCAACGACAGTTTCATTTAACTTTACAGCTCCAATTTCCGGTTATTATTACTTTGTGGTTAATGCGTCGACATTTGCTGATGGTTCAAATTCAATCAGTAATGACTTTTCATTAATTCCATATAGTATTAATTGGACGCAACAAGAAACATTTGATGTAGGAGGTCAAAATAATCTTGCCAGTTCAGCAACGTCAATTTATGGTAATGACTGGGAGCGTGCTGGACTTCATATAGACGCAAATGATGATGATTGGTATCGATTTAATGCTTCTGAGTTTCAAGTGATTACTATTACAGCCGATTTTTACCACAGTCTGAGTGATATCAACTTGTATCTGTATATGGCCAACCAAACGACCGCAGACACTTTTATTGCCTCTAGTGAATCCTTTACGAATCAAGAAAAAATAAGTGAGCGTGTCAATGCAACGGGAACGTATTATCTCAAGGTGAATAGTACGAATACCGATCCTAAATATTACAACCTTTCAATCTTAGTTTCCGGACCCGATGACGATTTTGAAGATAACGACCATCCGTCACTAGCACTTTTATTAGAAGCAAAAAATGCGACGTATGATACTCTGTTTCTAGCTACAAATGACTATGACTACTTTTTCATGCCGTTAATGGCGGGTGATATCTTTTATGCCTCCATTTCCTATGATGATTCGTTAGGAGAGTTAAATCTTAAATTAATCGATGAAGATCTTAATGTAATCGCTGTTACGTCTGGTAGTGGTGGATTTAAGGAATTGAGTTATACGATGCCACGCAATGCCCCATTAATCGTTGGAATTGAAGGTGATCCTTTTACCTCCGTAGGTGTACCATACACGCTTCAAATTATATTATATGAATACGATGATCAATATGAGCCCAATGATGATCAAAATCAAGCCGTGGCAATTGGTGAACAAGAAACTTTCTATAGCGACATGCTGATTCGCGGTGCTGACGAGGATTGGTATTATTTCTACTTAAAAGCGGGGGATTATCTGTGGGTTAACCTGACCTTTGATACCAATGCTGGCGGCAGTGTAGAAAATGACATTGATTTGTACGCATACGACCCTGGTTTGAACAAAATTGCGCAAAGTATCGAAAATATCAATACGGGTCACGAAGAATTTAACATCACAGCTACCATAGATGGTTTTTACTATGTTCGTGTTCAATTATGGCAGGGTTCATCAGTCTTTTACACATTACAAGTGGATTATTCAGAGTCGGACGATCCCTACGAAGATAACGATAATATTGCTCAAGCGACTGACTGGGAAAATGTCACTTCAAGTGGAACACTGAGTGGAAGTGGTGGTGCACTTCAACAAACTGCGGAAATGACCTTTAAATCCAGACCCGGCGACTCAGACTTTTATAAGATATTCTTAGAGGATACTGAAGGAATAATAGCAACTGTAACTTTCAATCGAAACGATGCTGATTTTATTTTGCGACTTTATGACGGTGATGGGCAACTTTTAGAAGAAGGTTTCTTCTATGGAGCCTCCGAGGAACGCTTAGAAGCTGCGGTAAATAAAACTACTGTTTACTACTTAGAAGTCAAACAACTAAACGGAACCGCCGTGGATTATACCCTTAATATTACCATTGGTTTAGCGTCAGAGTTATTCCCACCAGCTACTCCAGCAACATTGCCTTATCTACCACCACCGTTATTGTTCCAAGGTGGTTTCTTAGATCCAGTGATCGTTGGAACAGTCGTTGTCATTGGAGCTGGTGCTGGTGCTGGTGGCTTTATTGCTTGGAAAAGCGGTAAACTTGGTGGCTTAAGTTCATCGATTAAGGGTAAATTCAGTAAAAAGGAAGATTCTGGTTAGTATCTTTTCTTCAGATTCCCTTCCCAATTTTCTATTTAATTAAAAATCATTCTTTTTTTTCTTTTTTTGGAAATAAATGTCAAAAGTCAAATAAATTTTTTATATTCACTTATTGTGGTGTAGTTCTCAAAATATTTACGTTTTTTAGGGTACGGGGTTATTCAGCGTTTTTTTGCTTTTTGTAACCATTCACACGTGCGTAATTTTGTTATGGATATTGCCGAAACTTATTTCTTTTATACAGAAAATTAGTTGGTTTATGTGTGAGAGAAATGGAAGTTGAACAACCACGTTCAGTTAATTTCCTTGTTGACCGCAAAAATGCATGGAATTTACTTTTTGCCTCATTAATTGTTAATATTGGTTTTGGTTTAGCAGCTCCCTTATTTGCAGCCTTAGGTAACCGCTTAGACGTTGGAAATTTAATTTTTATTCGGTTACCCTCCGCGGTGAGCATTGGTATTTTAATTTCATCGTTTATGGTTGCAAGGATGGTTTCGGCATCGATCATTCCCGCAAGTACTGATATATATGGTCGTAAAAAAATTCTTGTTGTAGCATTAGCAGTATATGGGATTAGTACCATAGGAATAGGATTCGGTCGGGATTTTTGGACCTTATTCCTTCTTCGCTTACTGGAGGGAGCATCGGTTGGGGCAGCTTTTCCAGTTTCAGAGGCGTTGCTCGTTGACTCTGTGCCTTCGGATGAACGTGGCGCGTGGATGGGTAAATATTTCACGACTTTTAATTTAGGATTTGTTATTGGTCCCGGTTTAGGCGGTGTGATGTATGCGTTGGGGCATGGAACCGAACTAGGTGGCTTTTATTTTAAAGGGATTGGCTTGGACGCGGTTTCAGCATTTATAATTCCTTTTGGTGTTACTGGTATTTTAGGACTGCTTTCCTCACTATTAGTCGGTTTACTTGTGCGAGACATTTACCAACAAACGCTACAAGAAAAAATTTCTAATGCACAAAAGAATGAAGATAGAATACAAGGGCAAAAGGCTTTAGCTGAAGCTTTATTTATGAAATCCTATCAAGTCCCGTTCATTTATCGACTATATACCATATCGATGGTGAATGGCTTTGCAATTGGCTTAATTATCCCAATCTTTGCGTTGTATGCCATTAATGAGTTTTCATTGCGAGAAGAGCACGTTGGATTTTTGTTCACAATTGCTGGGGGGCTCTCATTACCAATCAATTATCCGGCGGGTAAGCTCTCGGATCGTTTTAATCGACTAAATATTGCGCTATTTGGGATGTTTGTCGGTGCGTTGGCTTTTATTGGAATAGGATTGGTGACTTCACTCCAATTATTAATCTTTTTCTTTATAATTCGTTTTATGGCAATACAAACCTTTATTCCACCATTTAGAGCGTTTCAAGCGGATGTTATTCCACCACCTGTTCGTGGGAGATATTTTGGTCGGGTTCAAGCATTATTTAATTTAGGTGCGACTATTGGGCCAGTTGCTGGGGGAATTCTATATGATACGTTTAGTGGAACCACGTATTCGTTGTTTGGTGTGGTGACGGCATTAGGTGGTGGAATATCATTTGTTACAGCTGGCTTTATTGCTTTAATTTCAGTCATGTTGTTGTTTTCCATAAAAAGAGATTATCATCCACAAAAACACCTTTTTTCCAATGTTCATAAGCAGTTCATGACGCAAGAAGACTTTGACGCCCCCTCAGAATTTTTTAGGTGATTATCGCTTGGTTACGTGCTTGTATGCCACGATCGGGATAATTAGTTAAAATTCCATCTATTTTTAATTCTTTCATTAAAAAAATCATTTCTTTGATGTCATCAGTATAAAAGAAATTGACTTTGATGTTATGGTCGTGAAAAGTGTCGATCCATTCTTTTGTGAGCGCAGATCTTCTTATTTGAACAATATCGACATCAAATTTTTGGCATAGTTCTAAAAGTTCTTCTGGAGTTCGTTTCTTTTGTAACAATCCAATCGGGCATTCTGGAAGCAGCTCTCGGAGTCGCTGAATGCTCTTTGGGTATTTGATAGCAAGATATCCACCACGTTTGAGAATATCGTGTTTTAATGCAAGTGTAAGGACTTTTTGTTCAAACCAATCTGAGTCATCATCAATATATTTGAGTTCAATGTTTAATTTGACAGTTGGCGGGAGCTTTTCAAGGACTTCTTTCAGTGTTGGGATGGTAAGGCCTTTCCATTGAGGGCCTTTCCACCTTCCGACATCATATTTCTGTAATTCTTTCAATCTTAATTTTGTGATGGAATAGGGAGCGTGTGCAATGCGTTCTAGGGTGCGATCATGAAAAATAACCAATTCTCGATCTAAAGATGGCTGAACATCCATTTCCACACAATCAGCGCCCATTTTAACCGCTTCCAAAAATGAAAGCAAGGTATTTTCGGGATAATAGCCCGACGCCCCGCGATGTGCAATGATCCATGGTTTCATGGCAGATTCACCACATAATTTAGTTATTTTAAGTAGTGTACTTTAGTTAAAGGGAATGTACCCAGACTATATCGGAAACCAGAATGTATTGAGACTTCTTCAAGCGCGATTAGATTAAATTCAAAGTAGAATTTGAGAAGGAGATAGGTATTCATCCGCCAATTTTTGATTTTGTAGGAAGAAAACGTGCCGGCATTGACAAAGAGTGTGTTTTCGACTTGCAAGGCGTTGGAGATGTGTTCGGCACCAGAAATAACCAGTGGAACATAATTTTGTGTTAAGGTTCCAATTACGTCACCGGCATCCTGTACTACATTCTTAAAGGGTGTTTTGGGAAGTGGAAGACATGAATGATGCATTAAAAGGATGAATATACGATCTTTGGCGTGTTCTTGCATTTCATGCAGTGCGAGTTGTAGTTGTGACCGTCCGACATTTCCAGAGCTACTTGAGCCAGTATTGATGCCATAAATGTAAAAGCAGTCGTCTTCGTAAAAAGGGTTCAACGGGCCAATTTCCCGAATGAACAATTCTTTTCCAAGGGGTGTGAGGTCACGGGGTCCGGGAACAATAATAAGTGGGACATTAAAGTTTCGTAAAAAAGATTTTGCCAGTGCATATGATTCGGGGAAGCCGTTTTCTGTCAGATTACCTGCATGTAAGACCACTTTGAGTTTGGGCTCTTGGTTTATCATATTGAGTCCGGTTAAAAAGATCTTTTCTTGGAAGTCACCCTCCGTGGTAAAATGAGTATCGGAAAGAATAGCAATGGAACAAGAAACCTCTGTTTTTTTTATTTTGTTATTCAGTTCAGTAGTAATGGGACGACTAATAAATTGTCGGTGACCTAAATGTTGTTTTTTAGAGAATAACGAATATGGGGAGATGGGGTGAATATAGACTTCGCTTAGTTGTTGAGACGTATCGACCAAAATTTCGGCAAAGGTGTGGCCGGCTTTACCGCGTGTTTTATTTGAGGAAAATGTGCCCGATGAAACAATGACAATATTTTTTGTGCCGTTCGAGATGGAATAAAGATTAGGAATATGTCGATGTGCAGTTAAAACAATGTCAATATTAGAATCGAAAAGTGATGGGACCACATCACCCGCATCAGAAATGGTTGAGCGTTCTCTTCCAGTAAAAGGGATTGGTAAAAGATGATGATGGAAACACAAGATAATGGTAGCTTCTTCAGGATATTCAACTAATTTATAGATTTCTTCTCGCGCACGGGCGCCCAATTTTCCTCCATTTTGATCGGGAATTGAAGAATCCAGACCCACTAAAATAATATTTTCATTATTTTTATAAAAGAAGCGACGTTCCCCAAAGAATTCCTCATAAATCAAATCACCTACGTTTCTGGAGTCATGATTCCCAGGGATATAAAGGACATCTTTTTTGTAATCAATACCGTATAGTTCAAAATTTTCTTTCAGGATTTGTTCAGCAAATTCGTATTCTTCATAAGTGCCAGTATCTGTAATATCACCTAAATGTACAATTGGAAGTATATGTTCTTCGCCGTCAAGACCGTGTTCTTTAGTTAAATGTTCAATAAATGCCTTACGGCGACGTGCCATTAATTTGATTCCGGTTTTGAACGATTTTGAGTTGAAAAGACCAGAAAAATGTGAAATGTGTGTATCGGAAAACACTAATAACTGATAGGTTGATTCGGGGTTGAAATGTTCTGAAATTTTCATAGTTAGTCCTTATCAGCGGTGCTTTTAAAGCGTTATCGATTTGAGTATTCTAAATTAAACTGGTTTAGCGACTTTTTATTCTTCTGTGGAACTATTAATGATAATCTTGTTGCATTTTTTGGGGTATTTT
>WAPZ01000519.1 GCA_015520535.1 Candidatus Heimdallarchaeota archaeon | reverse complement strand
ATACCATATGCACTATTTTTTAAATCCATTCCTGGCAAATAAATAAAAACAGTAAACTCCTCCCAACTTCTGTTACCATTTTTCCATATCACGGTCGCAGTATTTTTCATCTCATTTTCCGAAGGAAGTTCGTCAACTGAAACCAAAATTCGTATAACAGCTTTATTATCGGATGATAATCCAATTTTAGATTTATTGATTATTTTATATTCTAATATTTTATTGTCTTTAGATTTTATGTCAGTAACATTCTCTCTTCTTGATTCTGATTTTCCCTTTCTTTCTAGGTTTTTCATTTGTATATCAGATAATGGTTTGGCTTGCAAATATTTTATTGATGTCCACCCATATTTAGTACTATCATCATTTAATACCATAATAAAATTATTGGAGACCGAGTCTGTAGTCAATAATTTTGAATTTGGTTCAACTACTTTTAAAATATCATAGTTTGTAGATGGGCCTTTTCTAATATTAAGATTCGTAATGGGGTACATTACAGTCACATTAGAATACTTTCTTTTTGAGGAGCCTGTGGTGAATACTAAATAAATAACCGTAATAATGAAAAATAACAGAACTAAAATTCCCATCATTTTAAGAACCTTTCCAACTGTTTTCATAATTTTAAAGTTGAGTTTTATGTGTATAGCCCATAACGGTATATGTATGAGTAGTGGCGACTAAAAATACACTTACATTCAGTTTAGTACAAAGATACAAAAAATACACAAACGTTCATATTTGCACTTTCTTAGCCATTACTTATACATTTTGTTGACCATAGTTATTATTCTTTACATTAAAAATTCAAGGAAATTTAAAGTTAGATGAGCGATATAAACTAAAAAGATACTTTTCCTTTTTACAGATATTATAGCAAAAGGAATTCCAACAAAAAGAAATGTTGCTAGCATATACCAAAAACCACCTAGCCAATGCAAAAGACCGAAAAAAACGGATGAGATTAGTATTGCCCAATAATCACCATATTTTAATTGTAACTTTCCAAGGGCAATATTTCGATAAATATTTTCTTCTACAAAAGGTGCTAAGATTACATTTGCAATTCCAAAAATTAACAAATTTTGTTTAAGATTGTTAAGTGAGTTTGTAGGAACATAATCTCCAATTGAATTTTGTAAAAGTATCAGCAAATCCGCTACAACAAATTTATAAAGTAATGCTATGGTTATTCCTAAAAATATACCTAAGATTATATCTCTTTTATACTTGTCGGACTTAAAAGTAGCTTTAAAGATATTTACTTTAAATCGTTTTGCATAAATCAAAGCCAATAAAAACATTTGTGTCTCAGAAATCAGTAGGAGTATAGGAATGCTCTCATTTATTCTGTTCGATATTTCGTCATTAGTGAGAGAACCACTTGAACCAAAGTAAAGAGAAAATGCTACAATATTAATTAAAAATAAAAACGGAGGAAAAATCAATAATCCCCAAATTGAATTCCTTTTGTTCTCCATTACATATTGTTTTTATGTAAAAATTGAATAATAGATTGGTATACTAATTCAACGTCTGTAACAATGAAATAATGACCTTTTTCACTTGTTACAAAAGTTGAATTATCAGATAATTTGCTTAAATCTCTTTGAAGTTTTAGCCAAGTTTTGTTGTGTCGCTCAAATGGATAATTCTCCATCTTCCCTGGCAATAAATTATTATTCATACTATGCTTTGATGCAATAACAAGTAAGGGTAAACTTCCCAAAGGTTTTAATTTACCCACTTGTTTTAGACTTTCTTCAAACCATTCGGTTTCTTTTTGCATAGTATAATAGTATTCAGGTTGAGTAGTGACATTATAATATTCATCTAATAACTTTTCAGGTAAACCAAAAGTTGGAATTTTTCCTTTACTGTATTTTAAGTAACCCTTTTGAGCCAATTTTATTACTTTGTCAAGAGATTTTACTTGATTATTTTTCAATTCTTCAAATTCTTTGGGTAAACTTTCAAATTGATTTGGACTTGCGGCATCAAGTAAAATTATTGCTTTTACTTTTTCAGGGTAAAGAGATTGATACATTCTTACGTGCAAACCACCTAAGGAATGTCCAACAAGGATAATATTATTTGAAATGCCTTTTTCCGTTAATGCCTTGTCTATTTCTTTGGCTATTGTATTGGCATCTCTCGGTTGGGTAGATACTTCTTCCATAGCATATCCTGCTCTGTCAATAAGACAAATCTTATATTCTTTTGTTAACTTTTCTGCAAGAGGTTTATAGAATAATGACCAGTTACCCAAACCGGCATCCATTACAACTGTATATTTTCCGTTACCTAAACAACTTATGCGAGGGGATAAATTATTCTTTTTAACAATTTCTTTTGGTGTTGAACACGAAATAAATGTTAGTAGAATTAGTAAAAATTTAATTGCCTTCATAGTTTTACCTTTTTATTTTCAAGCAAAGGTAAGACAGGGAATCTGTAAAAAAATTGACCTATGGTAAGTAATGAATTATTTTACAATTTTTTTTCTAATTCGGCTCAGACTTTCGGCATTAATTCCAAGAAAGGAAGCAATATGTTTTAAAGG
>WAPZ01000518.1 GCA_015520535.1 Candidatus Heimdallarchaeota archaeon | reverse complement strand
GGAATACCTAACATTGAACAAACATTGGAAGAAGTAAAAAAGAATGGTGGTTCGGTCATCACTGATACAGATGGAATTCCCCGAAAAATCATAATTAAAAGTATTTTCAACACGTATATTAAGGCGCCAGCCCAAGAATTACAACGACAATTACCTTGGGTGAAATCGATTTTGAAAGACAACGCTGGCGTAGTAGAATTCGATGAAAACTGGCTATATACATTAAAATGGGAGTCTCATAATAGTCCGTCAGCTGTTGAGCCGTACGGTGGTGCATATACAGGAATAGTTGGAGTATATCGTGATCCTATGGGTACTGGACGTGGAGGAAAAATTATTGCGGGCTTTTGGTCGTTTCATACTGGAAGTCCTAATTATACAGGCGAATTACGTCCTAAGTTGCACCCACGTCAGATATTAGAAGGTGTGCGTAAAGGCGTCGAAGACGGTGGTAATCGGAGTGGTAATCCGACCGTGTGGGGTTTTGTATACTTTCATGACGGTTTCATCGGAAAACCCTATATTGGGGTCGGCGCTTCGAGTCTTATTCCCCAAAAAGTTGGTGGTAAACCGGGGTGGGAAAAAATCATACGTCCCGGTGATTTAGCCATAGTTGTCGGCGGACGTGTGGGAATTGATGGAATACATGGTGCCACTGAATCTTCTTTAGAAGGTGGTCAGCACATTTCAGCAACGCATGTCCAAATTGGCGATGCCTATATGCAAAAAAAAGTGCAAGATTTTATCGTGGAGGCTCGCGATCGTGATTTATTCACAGGAATTCAGGATTTTGGTGCGGGTGGCATTTCGTCGGCTTTTGGTGAGTTAGCAGAATTTACAAATGGTGCGGAATTAGATATAAGCAAACATCCCGTAAAATATCAAGGACTTTTACCATGGCAGATAATGATATCTGAGTCTCAAGAACGAATGGGGATTACTGCACCGCCAGAAAATCTTCCTGCACTTAGAGAATTAGCTAAAAAACATGATATCGAGCTGACCGTGCTAGGAAAATTCACAGATAGTGGCAAATTTTATGTAACGTATAAAGACGTTCCATGTGTTTATCTGGATATGGATTTTTTACATCATGGTGGACCAGAATATGAATTAGAAGCTGAATGGCTCTCACCCCAAGATCGTGGGCTCAAAGAACCAAAAATACCTCCCATAAAAGATCATAACGCTTTTTTAAAGAACATGTTGGCACGAGAAAATATTGCCAGTTATAATTATATTGTTCGTCAGTTTGATCATGAAGTGCAAGGCGGAAGTGTCATTAAGCCCTTAGTTGGAGTTCATGAAGATGTTCATAGCGACGCTGCAGTCATACGACCGATTTTACACTCGTACCGTGGCATTGCTTTTTCAACCGGTGATAATCCCGATTACGGATCCATAGACACTTATCATATGGTTTTAAATAACGTCGACGAAGCTATTCGCCGTATAATAGCTATTGGCGGTGATCTTTCGCAAATTCCAATGAATGACAACTTTGGCTGGCCATCTCCCCTTCCAACCCCCAATAATCCCGACCACAAATACAAAACAGCGCAATTAGTTCGTGCAGCTAAGGCAGTCGCCGACGGCATGCGCGGATTTAAGGTTCCCTGCATTTCTGGAAAGGATAGTATGTTTATGGATGCAATGATTCTAACCGCTGATGGTGGCGAAAAGCGAGTGTCGGCACCACCACTGGTTCAAATGTCCACCGCCGCCTTAATTCAAGATGTTCGATATTGCATTACTATGGAACCTAAAAAACCGGGTGACCTTGTCTATATTCTTGGAATTACAAAAAATGAACTTGGTGGCTCTGAATTTTATAAAATGTTGGGAACAATCGGATTACATGTCCCTAAAGTAGACATCGAAACAAATAAAAAAATCTATGCCGCACATGCTCGGGCAGCAAAAGAATTACTCATAGAATCGTCACATGGAATCTATCGTGGCGGTTTAGCCGTTCATCTAGCTCTCATGGCTATTGCTGCCGACTTAGGGCTTGAAATTGAGCTTAAAAAAGTACCGATTACCGATGATATTCAACTGGACGAACAAATCTTATATTCACAATCTGCTGGTCGCCTTCTGGTAACGGTCGCCCCAGAAAATAAAGACAAATTTGAACACTGTATGAAAGATATCATTTTTGCTCAAATTGGCACAGTAATTTCTGAGAAACGATTGAAAATTTGGAATCGAAGTGGAAACCTAATAATAAACGAAGATATTGCTGCTTTGCGACAAGCTTACCATAGTACGTTTGATTATGAATTAAATGAACAAATAAAGGGATAAATGAATTGAATCAGTAGATTAAAGGATAAACCGGATTGTGACCAAAGTGAAAACACCCAAAGTATTAGTTCTTGTGGGATATGGAATCAATTGTGATTATGAAACCCAAATCGCCTTTGAAAAAGCCGGAGCTGAAGCTCAACGCGTTCATATCAATGAATTAATCAGTAACGAACAAAAAATGGAAGATTATCATATTTTTTTCATTCCCGGCGGTTTTTCTTATGGCGACGAACTTGGTGCGGGAAAAATTCTGGCTAATAAATTAATGTTTTATCTCAAAGACGACTTACTCCAATTCATTGCGGATGAAAAACTTGTTGGTGGACACTGTAACGGTGCCCAAGTCATGGCCAAAGCTGGACTTATTCCCGCTTTAATTGATTATCAAACTCAGCAATTAACTTTAACCATGAATGAAACCGCACGTTATGAAGATCGCTGGGTTCACGTAAAAAACGTCAGTGAAAAATGTGTCTGGACAAAAAACTTGCCACCAATGCAAGTACCAGTAGCTCATGGCGAAGGACGCTTCTATTCAAAAGAACCCGAACTCATCCAAAAACTCGAAAAAAATGATCAAATCGCTTTAATTTACACACTCCCCGATGGCACTACCCCAGCTCAAGGAACATTCCCATATAATCCCAATGGCTCTGTAGCAGACATCGCCGGCATTTGTGACCCCACCGGTCGCGTATTTGCACAAATGCCTCATCCAGAACGCTTTATCAGCTTAGTCAATCATCCCCATTGGACAAAAAAAGTCCGAAATCTAATCCGAGAGGGAACTAATATCCGTCAGATTTCGTGGGATGGCGACGGATTACTACTCTTTAAAAATGCCGTAAATTACGCTAAAGAGCATCTTTTATAAAATATTTTTTTTCTATGGTTGTTTTGAAATTAAACCAAAAGTAATGCTAGGTGTTTAAT
>WAPZ01000517.1 GCA_015520535.1 Candidatus Heimdallarchaeota archaeon | reverse complement strand
GTATGTCGCAATATACTGTTATATTCTTGACATGAATAATTTTTCACGGGATTGGGGGAAGGTAGGAAATGTGATTCTAATCATATGGCAAAAATCTATCGAATGAAATGTAGGAGCACTAAAAGAGATAAGACGAAAAAAATGGATCTATTAAGTTCAAAATTAAGAGTACAAGTGCGACAGCTGAAAAAGTTATTTTAATTCTTAAATAACGAATAAAAAACTAACTACCTATTAACATAACTAGTTAAGTGGGCAATAATTTGAAATCGGTTAGCGGTTCTAGACGACTGACTGAAAAATGGAAATTATTCATATTCGTTCTCGCAATTAAGGATTTTTTCTAGGAGAAGGATGAGGCTTTTGATGTCGTGGACATTGTGTTCGATGATAGGGATGAGTGGGCCGATATTTTGAGTTTGTTCGTATGTTAGGTAGAATTCGGGGACATAAGCTGATGGGATGTCGATTTGACGGTGCATTCCAAGGATTTCGGTTTCTAGGGTTGACAGTCGGCAATTGTTAAGGTTGTAGTGCGGTTTGAGGAATTTTCGTGAGTAATGCAAGAGATCAAGGTGATAGAGGTCGGTAAGGTCGGGCTCCTCTAGGCCGTTGTAAGAAAATCGATGGAGAAGGACGGGTATGTCAAAGCTTTTTCCATTGTACGAGATGAGAATTTTTTTGTGCTGAAATAGGGGTTCGACGGCTTCTAAAAGTTCTAATTCGACATTTTGATTAGAACTGAAGAAGATTTTTTCGGTAAAGTGTCTGTCAATGAAGAGACCAAAGCCGATCATAAAAACGGTGTTGGAGTGCCAAAGTCCAAGGGTTTCGATATCTAAGACCAAGATTTCGTTGGGGTCGAAGGTGGTGGCGAGTTTAAGGAGTTCAAGGCTGGTGTTTTTTCGTTTGGATTGAGTGAGAAAGCGCAAGATTTTGGTGCGGTCGTTGGTAGTCAGAAGATTGGTGATGAATTCGGCTTCATATTTCCATTTGGGGTGAGATTGCAAGTCAAACAGCGTTCGATATCCTTGTTCATGAAGGTATGCCTTTCGCCAGGTTCCGACACCGTGGATGAGGTCGATTTGAGTAGAAAGTTCGTGAATGATTTCGTTAAGGTCTGTTCGTGGGAATTGTAGTGGTTCATGGAACGTGAGTTCGATTACGTTGCCGTCGTCATAATGTAGGATGTTGACGTGGTCATAGACGCGGTCGATGGGGGTGTGGGCGTATGTTTGCAGTAGTTGATGTTTGTAGCGAGTAATTTGCGTGTCAATATCATCAAAGATGAGTTCGGCTAGATCCGCATCGAATGGGGTTTCGGAGTCTTGGTTTTGACTTAATTTGAGGAGGTTTTTGGCGATGTTTTCGAGTTCTTTGTTGGATGGCATGATTTTTCGATCTAACATTTCACGCGATATGCTTATAATTATTGGGCTTTTTGAATAAATGTGATTGGTGGTTTTCCCAAAAGGCATTAAAAGAGGGAGAGTAGCAGTTACATGGATTATTCGAGAACATGTAATTGTAAGAAAGACGATTAATGACGGTTGTGATAAAATGCCGGCAATTTTTAGTGTTAATTCGAATGCGCCATGTAAGATTGATGTACATTTAAAGATTTATGAGCGGAAAGAAGAGAAAGAGATGCCACATGGTTGGGGGATTGCGCTTTATCGTGACAAGATTCCATTTATTTTACGAGAGGCTATAACTTCGCCGATAAGTGAGCTGATGGCTTTTTTAGAGAATTATCCGTCTTTAGAGTCCAAGATTTTGGTTACACACGTACGTTTTATGACGACGGGTGGAGTGACGTTAGAAGACACACATCCTTTTAGTCGTGAGCTGTTTGGAGAGCGGTGGGTCTTTGTTCATAGCGGAACGGTTAGAGAATATGAAAACATCCCCTTGAAGTATTATTATCCGATTGGAAAGACTGATTCAGAGCATATTTTTTGTCATATAATGGATAATATTCGCGATTTGGGTCAAAATCCGGAAATTGATGCGCTGGTTGCGGTATTTAAGCGGATTTTACCGCCATTGACTAAAAAAGGAACACTTAATTTTGTGTTGACGAATGGGAGCATAACAATTGTGTTTAAGTCAGCGAGAGCGAGTCCTCTTTATTATGGCAAGCGCAAATTGGAGCCAAACGTTTCGCTGACGTATGGTGATACCGATTTGGAGGTCACGCTCACAAATTCACAGAGTGAGACGATAAATACGTTTGTAATTAGTTCAACAGAGATGGGAAGAAAGGATTGGGCGCTTATGGATCCCAATCAATTATTTATAATAAAGCATGGAGAATTAGAAGCTTTAGAAACCATTAAATGAGATTCAGAGAAGTCTGTGCCTCACTGTTGCGTGCCGTTCTTGTCAAAGTGTACGTGGCAGTTTTCCTTTTATTTATCTATTTGTTGCCGTTGGGTGGTGGTTGTTCCAGTTCATCGCCGAAAATTCTTTTTAATTTTTGTTCTTCAGAGGTGTTTTCGTAAAAGAGAATATATTCCTCCCCGCCTCGGATTCGTTCTCGTCGTTGTAACATTTCGTCGACATTGGTGGTGATATCTAAATGAATGATGGCATCAGCCCAATAAAGATCTAAGCCGCGGCTGCCGACTGGTGTAAACACTAGTGCATCGATTTCCCCTTGCTTGAACATGCGCAAGATTTCTTTTCGATAGTCGAGTGAATGGGCACCAGTAATGAGTTGGCTGCGTTCCACGGTATTAAAGCGGAGGGTTTCGAGGACTTGTTTGGCTAGAGAGCGGTAGCGGGTAATCAAAATGAGTTTTTTTCCTTGATTAACTAATTTTTTTGAGATGCTGACGGCACGGAGGCATTTAGTAGAGAGTCGAGCGCGATTATAGCGTTCGTTGGCGATTTGAGTGATGAAAGACCATCGTGAGCCTTTGGCAGTTGATTCTACGGCTTTGACATTTTTCACATGTTGTTGGGCGCCGGTGAGAAAAATTTGAAATTCGTCGTGTGATTGGAAAAAGAGTTTTTCCGTGCATACATCGCATAAGAGGGCATCAAGTCCTAATTCAGATTCTAGTGGGGTTTTTTGCAAGTCTGGAAAATAAAAGGCGATGTGATTAGGTGTGATGGGTTGTCCACACCGTGAGCATGAAGATTCTTCGTCTAAATAATAGGGGATGACTTCTAGGTCGTAGATAAAAAAACTTGATGAGAGACTGGACACATACTGATAGAGGTCGTGAGGTGTGGAGTTAAAGGCTAAGAGGCGGACGTAATTGAGTCGGTGGATGAGGTGGAAAAGATCTTGAAGTTGTTGGACATGGGTGGCAGTGAGTTCTTTTTTGCAGTGTGGTAATTTTTGATATCGAGCCAGATAATCGACCACGCCGCCATAAAGAAGTTGCATGGCGCGTTCAATGGTGATTTTTTCACACATGGGTGGGATGAGTTTATTTAGTCCTTGGAGAGCGTCGTTCATCATTACTCCGATAATTTTGTCAATTTTTTGAATAAAGGGGTCTTTAATTGGGATAAAATAGCGTTTATAGCTGAATTGCGTGGCTTCATCACTTTTTAAGATTTCTAAGCCGTCAAATAATTTTGCCAGTCCTATGAGGCGTTTTGAATCAATGGAAGCGGTCAAGCCAATAAAATGAATGTCTTGTTTTTGCATTTCGTTGTAAAGTAATTCAAAGGGTTTACTGACACGGAAGCCGTCAACACCGCGGGCAACCATGTCGGTGGCTTCGTCGACGATTAACAGTTTCAGACGTTTTAGTGTATGCGGTGGTAAGCGACCTTTGGCAATATCGCCGGAGAGTTTTCCGATGGGCGCAAAAATGACATCAGCGGCTTCATACGCGCGTTGAACGAGTGAATGGCGTAGATTGCGTAGGCTCATGGCATCAACCAGATAGCCCAAGAATTGATTAAAGCCAAAATCAATGGCTTTTTGTCGTGCTTGTTGGCAACGGTCAGCGCCACCAGCTCCACCGCTCGTAAAAATAATTAAGGGTCGTTGTTTTTGGTGGAGTTTCCGATAGGCGGCCATGACCAAGAGGGCAATAAGAGTTTTTCCGCTGCCCCACGGAAGGTTAATTAAATAATGTTTGGGTGTGGTAATAATCTTTTTTGCGATGGTTAACTGATATTCACGCACTTCAAAATTTTTTAATTGGTCAACAAAGTCAAATGTGTCTTCTATCGTCATTGAAAACCCTAGAGCAGTCCGATTAAGTTTCCTCATGTTTCTTATTTAAAAAAGGACTTTTATAATTTTCCTTATCCATCGTGCAGAAAATAAAGAGTAAGGAAAAAGAGCCAAAAAAGAGTTGAAAATTACTATACGTAGTTTCCGACGTATAAACGTGTGTTCATTCTGTATTGGCGTTTTATTTACATATGAGTCGAGTATAACTTTTTTATCCGTAGTTGAATTCTAATTTTCTGTTTTGAGAAGAACTTCATCGCCTGTGAGAATTTTTAAGTTGGTGTGGTGGCAGTGTGGGCAGATAAGAACGGGATGATGTGGATCTATATTCGGTTGTGCACTCAGCAGTTGTTTGCTGGAAAATTTTTTGTGGCAATTTTGGCATTGGGCTTCTCCCTCCACCGTTTTGACTTCGTAGGGAATCTTCCATTGGTGTTCTTTTAAAAGTTCTTTTAGCCAAAAAGTAAAGTTTTCTGCAGATATAAAGCTAAAGTCGCCAATTTCTATGATGAAGCGAGTAATATGATTATTAGATTGGAGAAGGTATTTCATTTGCTGATAGATGTTTTCAGCTGCTGACATTTCATGCATCAGTTTTCACCATACAAACCGCCAACGACTGTCAATTTTTGCGGTGTGTTTTCTTTTTATGTGCTATATTATTTAAAGCAAAACAGTCATACTATACTATATTTTATTTTCACTCTTTTTGTTATGATTGGTTTTTTGATTCTTTAGGGATAGATTTACAAGAGTTTGCACAGTGTTCACAGCAAAAAGTGTATTCTTTTCCATCAATAACCTTTTTAACACCGCCTTCAAGAATTTTTGCCCCACAACAATAACATACGTCAAGTTTTGGTGTTAGGGCAGTTGACAAAATGTTTGCCATACGTTCAATCAGATGTTCGGCTAACACACGACCTTGTGGCGTTAATTTAAAGATTTTCTTTTCTTTTTTTCCTTCAAAGACACTTTGTTGTTCTACATATCCATGTTCCTCCAATTCTTGCAGAAATGGATAGACTAGTCCCGGGCTAATGTTTTTTCCAAAACGACGCTTGAATTCGCTCATAATGGCATAGCCATGGCGTGGTTTTTCATATAATAAATATAATATGTTGAAACGAGTAAAATTAAGTAAATATTCAGTTTCATCCTCAAGCATTATAATCACCACCGAAAGAGTGATTGGGAGATATTTTCACT
>WAPZ01000516.1 GCA_015520535.1 Candidatus Heimdallarchaeota archaeon | reverse complement strand
GTTTATAATAGGGCAAGGGTCCGACTTTTTTCCATATACCCACTATTTGTTCTCTTTTGTCCAAAAAAAACGAATAATCAAGTGTATGTCCCGTTCTCTTGTATTTTGGTATAACATTTCGACTATTATTAATTAGAGAAATAATGTCCTCTTCATTGATTATATTGGCAAAGAATAAATGAAACAAGCGTTCCTTTCTTTCAATTTTGTGTGAAAAAAAGGCAAATATTAAAGGGATTTGATACCCGAAAACAAATCGATTTCCGGCGATAGTTAGGATTTCCAGATTCAAATACGTTCTGTACATGAACAACATTAAAATCAACGCTACGACAAAGGGTATTAAGATTAAAACAAGATTTTTCCCATCAATATAAAAGAAAACTGCGGTTAAAAAAATGATTCCGATAATCAGATACGAAAGCGTGGTTAAGCCGGAAAAATAGGAAATCCTAAACCCTTGGAGATAATTGAGGGGTAAATCTGTATATTGATACATTCTTTTTCCCCATAATCCCGAAATTTGCTGTAATTCTTTTTGAATAAGTAACCGTTTATCTGTGATCACAATTCGGGAATAGCGTTTGGCAAATCGGATGGTAAATACCACGAAGATGAAATTAATGAGCTTAATGACAATAACAATAACTACGGCGGGACTTAAATGATAAAAATAAGTAAAAACCGTGTTTAAGCTAGAAAAAAAGAGCAAAAATGCCAGTAATCCGATAATTTGTTGATATTTTGAAATAATTCCAATTTTTACTTTATGTTTAACGGTTTCTTTTTCTAATAACGGGAGTTCCCAATTCCATTCACACTGCGAGTTGTCACAGTTGTCGATATGCCATTTTCTGCTGACACCAAAAAGAAGGTTGTTTAATTCCATTGGAATGCCCGCGTTTATTGTAACCCGATGTCCACCTTTGGAACTGAGATTTAATACGGTTCTATGCGGAAAACCAAATAAAAATAAAGTTATACCTAAAATCAAGACAATTATTCCTAAAATTAGAGAAAAAAAGCCAAAATTTTGAAAAATTTGATAAATTATAGCATTTAATAACGTGGTTACTCTGACACCGTATGGTGATAGCCGAAGAGCGATAATGAGTAAATCTATTTCTGTAGGGTAATTAATGGTTCCGACTAATCCAAATTCAAGTAAGGTTAATGCTAATTGAATGAATAAATATCCAACTAAGAGTGGTAACGTTTTAATCCGTGGAAGAAAGTTGACGGTTTCTAGATGATCCAAATTAAAGCTAATAAGACTCGAAAAACGACCAATCTTCCAATATTTTTTTCTTAACACCACACGCTTGTTCGTGACAACAACATCCCAAGGCTTTATTAATAGGGGAAAGAGAGTTATCAAGGTTAACAGAACTATAACAAAGGAGAAGAGCTTAATATAACCATAAAGGATCGGAAAGACAAACACAAGAACAACAAAAAGAATTAATATTCGGCTATAAAAAATTTCGTAAACTGTTGTTGAATAAACAACGTTTTCATGAGGAACGGGTAAAATCCAAAGAACCTTTGACGCAGAAGAGGAGGGGCTATCCATTGTGAAGGCACCAACTAAATAAAAGAATAAACAAACAATTAAAAAACTTATTTTTTTTGGCATAAAAGGAAAGTTTTTTAATCACGTATAAGAACTGCAGATTGAAATTTGTGAAAAGCTAATGCAAAGAAAGGGGACACCTTGTGTGTTTTATCGGATAAGAAAGTTTTTAAAAAAAACATCAGCATTATTTATTTTAGGCAAAAGCGATCTTAAAGAAGAAAGTAGAGACATATTAATGGAAAATGAAGAATTAATCGCCACCACGGAAATCGTCTATTATTCAGAAATGTTTTATGCTTTAATATTTGTCGTTCTCATTGCGAATTTAGGTGTCATTTTCTTTTTAATATGGACGGGAAATCTGATTTTTATAATAATTCCGTTAATAGTAATTTTATTCTCAATATTAATGCTCTACTATGCAACAGAAGTCCAAAAAATATTTTTAACTAACGAACGTTTAG
>WAPZ01000515.1 GCA_015520535.1 Candidatus Heimdallarchaeota archaeon | reverse complement strand
ATTTAAATCTCTATTATAGTTGTTTGAATGAAAATATTATAATGTGCAACCTTAGTTGGTGTTTTTAAGTGAGTAATCAGCTAATTTTCATCATTATTGACGTTATTATTTTTTTGTCTCTGACAATCTCGTTTTTGATTTTTTATAGAAAATCAATGCGGGAGTTCTCGCCGGATCAATATGTCATTCATTTTCGTGCGGGAAGAATTATTCAAGCAGGTTATGGTCTTCGTTTCATTGAATTGCCAGTTTTTGACGAAATTTTAGTCATTCCTACTGATGACACACGTACTTCGCTGTTAATTAGAACAGAAATTTTTCATGAACGTAACCAATACCAACCAGTCGAAGTTCAAGTAGATTTTACATGGAATATTTGTGACCCACGGCGTGCATTCGAATCTGTTAGCTTAGAACCTGAATCTCCGGATTATGTAGAAAATATGATGAAAGAGGTTTTAACATCACGAATAAAAAATATAATTGATGTGACTAATACGTCAACGTTTCCAAGTGCGGTTTCGGAGTTAAAAGCTCAAATTTATCCGAATTTTGCTGATATGCTTAAAAAATGGGGTCTTTGCCTTAAAGACATGGAGATTAACGTGTTAAATTTGGATGAAATTTCTGCTAAATCTTGATATGCTTAAACATTGGTAAATGTGCCTTATATTAACGGAGAAAAGAAAAAATATGATTAAAGAATGATTACAAAAAAAGAGGGACTGCTTTGTTTTCACTTAGATGCCATATGAAATTTTGGATTTAGTTTTTCGTGGCGTGAGGACGCCTTCCTTGAGGAGCTGTTTGAGTAGATCGGGAGGACAACCATACCCACCACTTGCACGCCGGATCTCTTTCATGATTTGGTCTGTGATTTCACGGAGCACTTGTTTGTTTTTTACATCTTCTGGGCTGTAATTATCGAAATAAAGGGGTGGACGTACGTGCATAACAACCTTTCGGCCGACTCTTGGCCAAACAGCAGGTCTGCCATATTCAGGATAGGGAAGCACGTCTTCTGTCCCCAAAATACCGACTGGAATGACTGGAGCTTGGGCTAGTAAAGCAAATCGTGCCACTCCAGTTTTGCCATTAAACGCCTTATTCTTTGGAAGGATGGCACCTTCGGGGAAGATTCCTAGGACACGTTTCATTTTCAAGACTTTTAAGCCGGCTTCAATAGCGGCTTTGTTACTACCCGGCTTTTCTTTTACGGGAATTGTGCCAAAATAATCATTAATCATTGCCCACACACGATTTTGCCATAAAGCGGAATGTTTTCCCAGAAAATGAATTCGATGTGGGACGTAGAGCCCAATAACCAGTGCATCTATTGTGCTGTGATGATTACCCGCTACAATATACGGTGCGGGGGTGGTTTCAAAATATTCAGCTCCGGTTACATGCATTCGATAACATATTTTTCCTAAAACCTTAATAAACTTCTTAACCATAAAATATTGCCGATCAGATGGCACTTTTTTCAACACCTCGCACTACTATCTTGCACTTATTACTTTTCTGCGGCTATTTTTTCTTGTTTTCGCAATTCTTACCATTTGGCTATTTTCTTGGTGATAATAGGTAAATAGAGAGCAAACGTAAAATGTCCTGTTGGGACTAGATAGGTCGGGCACTTTAGGTGTTTGCCAAGTTCCACCACGGTTTGTGGTGATATAATTGAGTCAAATTTTCCGCCAAACAGGTACGTTCGAGTTTTTTCTCTTTTATTGGGGAACGTTTTAAAGTCTAAAACCGAAAATATTTTCTGTACCTCTTTATTTTTTATAGTGTACATCAAATTTGGAGAAATTCTCAGTTTTTTTAGGTTTCTTACAATTGGAGTTCCGGCTAATGCGATAAGATTGAAGAAATCGTCTTCTAGCACTAGATCCGTCATCGTGGCAATATGACCTCCAAGTGAAATGCCGGCAACTCCAACGTCTTGGTAGGCATTTTTTAATATCTGGTAGAGAAAAATTGTTTCAATCGTGGCTTGCCGAAAAGCTTCCAATGTTCTTACTGGATCGGCATCGAGAAAGCCTTGCCCACTAAAGCCACCCGGATTCCGATTATGGTGGTAAGGAAGTTCCATCGCAAAAATGTCAGCTTTATACGTGTTTTTGAAAATACGGAAATGCCACTGCTCTTCAGCAACAAAGGAGTTTTTTCCCCATCCATGAAGGTATATTAGGGCTTTTTGTGGAACGTCTGAATCATTTTCGGGATAGAAATGTACATTGACATGATGTAGGACATCTTCTTTTAAATAATCCTTATCAAAAGGTGGTAATGGTGTATATGGACTTTTAAACGTAATTATTTTGTGTGAATGTCGTCGATTTGTGATTACGTCGGCAATAAAAGGGTTTTTTGGCCATGAATGTGGTAAAAAATTATTTCTGTGTTTTAAGAAAGCGTTCAGATAGATTTTAGTCGAATTTCCATTTCTAAAGTAGGTTTTTTCTTTTAGATGACTTTTTACGGCATTATAGATGAGTAAGGATTCACTTTTTCGATAGAAAAGTTCTGTTAACATGAAATTACGCCTACTTGATTTTTGATAGTGTGATTTGCATGGATTTACATGAATAAGTCAGATTTATTCACTATTTTGTCTATTTTATTAAAAAAATAAAAAGATTTTCAGCCGTGGCATATAAAAATGAAGTCGTCTTCAAAATGACGCGT
>WAPZ01000514.1 GCA_015520535.1 Candidatus Heimdallarchaeota archaeon | reverse complement strand
GTGCGATGAGTGAGTTTTAACTAAGTTTCAACTCTTCTAAGAGCTACTCAAACCTAGCAGGCAGAGTAACAATACTCGGATCAGCAATGGTTTCAACTCTTCTAAGAGCTACTCAAACAGCTAGGAAATTTTCTTCTTTTCTTGTACATTCCGCAGAGAAGTGCGAAATTTTAGGGGTGATTTGGGCGACCGTCGGTAGTGCGTTTTCACGTGGACATAGACAAAAGCCTCTATAAAAAGGTTTCGGTCTTCAACAGCATAACCGACTTGCAATGTTGCATCGGTGCGTTGAAAATTTTTTTAAATGCTATATTGATCTAAAAAGTGACAAATTCCAGCAATAACAGTTTGAGATTACCGATTAAAAAATCTGGAGGGAAAATTACTAGTGATTTAGAATAATAAGAGTTTTCATTGCTGCCAGCGAATTAGGTTAGACTAAATTAGTCGTTCCTAAATTCGACATAGACAAGTGCGATAAAAAAGAGAAAATTTTTAGTATTTGAACATTTTATGGTAAAATTAAGGAATGACGGATGAACGATGAGAATATTTGTTATATTTCGTTTTAGTGATGAAAATTAAAAAATTAAGATAAATAAGAAATATATAGAAATATTGAAGTCTTTTTTGGTGGTGTTCGATATGAAAATTTTATTTTTTTGCGCATTTTTTGAGAAATGAGCCTTTTAGGTTGATATGTGACAATACTCATGTTGAAAACCATGAAGCGGGCGCCAAGCCCCAGTACCAAACAGCAATGTTTTGTAAGCCATGGCTGCGGACGATTTTCCATTTTTCTTGAAAACTGATTTGGTCTTGATAGTAGACTTGATGAAAGAGTCCGTTTTGATCGGTGTAGTTGAGAGATATTTCGGCAGAGGTGGGGTCTCGTATCCAGGAGCTGGTATTAAGGTTTTTGAGTTCTTCGCCTTCGTAAAAGGATATGCTTTGTGCTGGAGTAGAATTTTCAGAGACTGTCCAATCGTAGCCGTAAAGGGGGAGTCCAATAATGATTTTTTGTGGTGGAATGGTTTTTTTTGCATATTTGACGATGTCATCGAGCCATGAAAGCGGAGTAATAGGTCCGGGTTCAGATGTTGCCCAGTGGTAATCATAAGCCATAATAATTACATAATCGACAATGTTGCCAAGTTCAGCATAATCGAAGGCTCCATTCCAAGTGTTTCCGATGTCGTTGATCCGTGCAGGTACGTCAATGGAGATGGTGAGATTAGGAAAGCGTTGTCGAAAGTTTTGGAGGAACGTGTTTAGCTTCGGTCGTAAAGAGCGTGATACGGCTTCAAAGTCAAAATTAATTCCAGTAAAGTTATATGTGGTTGTAATAATTTCCCATTTGTTAAAAAATGCGTCTTGAAATGAAGAATTGGTTAAAAAATTGTCAATTAAGTCTCGGTCAAAGCCATTTACGTAATTATTGACTAGGGGGTGGATGGGCAAGCCCAATTGTTTAAGGGTTGCTAAATGGTCTTCATTGATGTGAACAGAAAGGATTTCTTGTGCGGATAGGGAAAACCAAGTGGGCATGGTAAAATTGAGGCATGACATACAACGTTTGAGTTCTTGAATCCCCAAATCGTTCCAGTCAGCGATCCATCCCACTAACCTATACGAGTTGGGGAGATTAGTGGAAGAGGACTCATTATTTGGTAAGATGTTTAAGTTAAAGAAATTTGATTGCAAAAAAACTGAAAATAGTGCCAAAACAGATATTAAAATGACAATCAGCACGGTTCCGACAACAATATTCGTTATTTTACCCACAAGTCTCACCCATCATGACGAATTGCGTAATTTCACTTATTTTTAAAGAGACGGTTTTTCTCTTGCTTTGAGAGAGTGAACGTTACTCTATTTAATAAGTATATACTATAGAAATCTCAGAAAGATATCTTTATTGGAGATTAAAAAATGCCAGCTTTTCAAGTTTTCTGGAAAGTATGTGTGCGTTTAGAATTGCGGAATTTTTAGCGTGTTCATTTTTAATAGAATTACTAAGACAAATAAAATATATATCCGCAATAATTTTCATGAAAGCGGAAGAATTTCAGCAAGAAGTGAAAAAATCTTTACAGAATGCTAATTACATATTCCCGCAGTATTAGTCCTTTTGTGTATTATATTGCGTATGGTGACGTTCATTTCTCGTGTAAAGAATCGCAT
>WAPZ01000513.1 GCA_015520535.1 Candidatus Heimdallarchaeota archaeon | reverse complement strand
CGTTATATCCTCTTGAGAAGAGGAACAGACAGTTTTTTATTAATTTTAAGATGAGAATTGGTGTAACTAAATAAATTAAAATTATAAAAAGATAAAAGATCTGAGATATGAAGGAAATTATTACTTATTTTTATTCGATTTCAATATCGTATTCGTCTTTTGTGAGTTTTTGCTTTGGTTTGACCTCGATTTCTAAGATACCATTGTTAAACTTTGCTTTGATGTTCTTGGGATCGATTTCTGTCTTAAGATCAATGGTTTTTCGGTATTTTCGTGTGGAAGATTCGCCTTCGATTTTGAGATAACGATCTTTGGCTTTGACTTTAATGTCTTTCTTTGTGATACCTGGCATTTCAGCGATGACACGGATTACGTTTTTTTCTTTGTCAAACATGATTTCAGTGTAGGGTTCTCGCCAACCGCCTTCGAGAAGTTTGCCTTCAACAGAGTCGACATTGCCGAAGGTTTGGATTCTTGGTATGCCATCGGGGCCGATGGTTGCTGAAAATCCATAGACGATTGGTTTTCCTTCGATGTCCAATTCTTTATCCCACATTTCTGAGGATTCAAACATTTTTCGCATCATTTCTTCAGTTTCTCGCATCATGCGTTCCATTTCTCGAAATATGTCTCTGAACCACCAGCTCATTTTTTTCACCTCGTGTATGGTTTTCTTCATTTAGTATTATACCTTAGGTATTTTACCTTCTTCGAGTAGACCTAAGGTCAACTACTATAAAAAGCTTTGCATGTGTAAAAAATGTTAATTGATGTTATATTTTGAAAAGTGAACCGGGGAATGGGATGTAGAGAGAAAAAAGAAAAAAAACTAAGAGAGATTCTCTTTAATTTCGGTGGCAACTTGTGCTAATTCGTCTTGAGATACTTTGTTGGCTTTCCAGATTAGGCCGAGTCCCTCGTCATTGATTTTTGGGATGAGATGAAAATGGACGTGGGGAACAAATTGATGTGCCGGACGTCCATTGTTTTGCAGGATATTGTAGTTTTCTACTTTAAGTGCGTGGGCAATTTTTTTTGCTACAACTAAAATTTCTCGAAGTGCGGACTCGTCAGTGACGTGATGTAGTTTTTCTGCGTGTTGTTTGGGGATAATAAGGCAATGACCTCTTGATAATGGTTCAATGTCCAAAAATGCAAGTACATGTTCTGATTCATAAATTTTGTGGGCAGGTATTTCTCCATTGACAATTTTACAGAAGATACAATCTGTCATGGTCTCCTCACCACCACACGTTTCACTCTGCCGTGATTTTTTAAAATGTTGGTCATTCCTAAAGGTAGTGGATTTAACTGCGATTTTTTTGGTAACGTGTGCGGAATCATAGAGTTGTTTTATTAAAATGCGTATATTGAGGAAAAAAGGGATTTGTAGCACATTTTAGGAATTTCTTCATCCAAATCTATTCTAATGACATAACGTGATAAAACAGCATAACGGCAAAAAACTTAAAACTGTAGTTTTAGAGGATAAAATGACAATAAAGTTTTTTTTATGGAGTTTAGAGCACAATGACTCATGTAATGCCACTTAAAGCATTAGAAAAGGCAATAGGAAAAAAAGTTAGAGTACGTCTTAAGTCTGGTGTTGAATTTCGCGGAAAGCTTGTCCTCACTGACGTGTATATGAATTTAATCCTTGAAAATTGCGAAGAATATGAAGCGGGCGATCCGAAAAAACGTTTGGGCCAGGCGTTTGTTCGCGGGAATAATATTCTTTTCGTCCAGATTTCACAACAATAAGAACAGCATATTTTGCCTTATATAGACGCTGACTGGCCTTTTTAAGAACAATCACGTGGAAATAATTTTAGGCAACTAAATCCCAGTTATTTGAGATTCGCATTCGTGCAAAGTAAAAAAATAGAATGGAGGTTCGAGCTATGGAAAAAACCTTTTTAATGATTAAACCCGATGGTGTGCAACGTGGGCTTGTCGGTGAAGTAATTCGCCGTTTAGAAAGAAAAGGTATCAAGCTTATAGGGCTTCGAATGTTACAAATGGATCGTGAGACTGCTACTCGCTTATATAAGGTTCATGAAGGTAAGGGCTTTTTTGAAGATTTGATTAACTATGTTACTTCGGGACCCGTGGTAGTTATGGCACTAGAAGGGGAACGCGTCGTAGAGATTGTCCGTACACTCATTGGAAATACTAAATCGTATGAAGCCTTGCCGGGCACCATTCGTGGTGACTTCGGTATGACCATTGGCCGAAATGTTGTTCATGCCTCGGATTCTGTCGAAAACGCCGCAAAAGAGTTAGCAATCTTTTTTGACGAAAAAGACTTCCTTAGTTATACACGAATAGACGAAACATGGCTCTATGAATGATAGCAAAGATAAACGTTCCATTATCTCTTTTTATTTTTTTAATCGGTCCACTAAATTATGCGTTTTCTTTTGTTTTTCGTGCAGTTGCATGAAAATATATTTAAAAGCCTATAGATAGTGTGAGCTAGAGTCAAAATATGAGTGGAAGAGGATTGGAAGCAACAACAACTGGAACTAGAAAGAAGCGTTTTCCAGCATACACTATTCGCATTCGCGACTTAGCCAATATGAAAGTGGTTGGTGAAACGTTACCGAACAGCGACGTAAAACAGTTTCGATTAATGTATTTTGAGCAGCCAATCTATCGCGTGGCCATTTTTGGGACTATAGTAAAAAAAGATTATTTAGATGATATTAAGGGCGAATTTGATGTTTTATACGTAGATGATGGAACTGGGGCAATTCGTATCTATATTCCGATAACAACGGCGGATAAAGACGCCACTGCAGATCAAGAACGCTTTTCCGTTTGGCAAGACATTTTTGTCGTCGGACGACCTTTTGTTGAATATATAACTGAAGAACAAGAGGCTCAACTGGGCATTAAAGCAGAATTATGGCGTGTGGAATCGGATCTAAATTGGGAGTTAGTGCATCGGCTTCAAGCAATCCGCACACGACTTTTTTTGTATAAAACCTACAAAGAGTCGACTCACCAAGAAGTCGTGGGTGAAACCTCTCTTAGCAAAGAAGAATTTCTTGAGTTAAAAGAGCAGCTGCTTAATATTATTGCCGAGTTAGATGAAGGCGAGGGTGTTGCCGTTGACGTACTTCTAAAAACCGTCAATTTGGATCCCAAATTATTGACGGAAATCATTGATGTTCTGTATAAGGACGGCACCATTTACAAACGCGGTGAAAATTCATATAGTGTGGCATAGAAAATTGAAAAATGATGTGAAAATAAAATGAACTCCTCCGAAACATGCATTTTTTGTAGAATTATTAACAAAAAACTTTTTGCTGCGGTTTTGCATGAAGATGATTCAGTTCTTGCGTTTTTAGATATTAAACCCGTAAATACGGGTCATACACTTGTTGTACCTAAAAAACATTATGTTCTAGTTGAAGAAATGGATGACAGCACTTATTTAAACATGTTTAGGGTAGGGCGAGTTCTTCTTCAAAAAATAAAAGCCGCTTTTCCCGAAATAACCGCTTTTAATCTCTTAATTGCAGATGGCAAAGATGCGGGTCAAGAAGTGCCACATGTTCATTTACATTTAATTCCAAGAAAACCAGATGATGGTTTTGGCTACAAATTTGGTCCTAATTACGGTAAGATTTTGACAGAAGAGGAAAGAGCGACGATTGCAGAACGTATCCGATCAAATATGTAGATTAAGAGCTGTGTGAAGAAGATTCAGTTTAATGACGGATAGACTTTGTTTACATATTTATTTGTTATTTTAGGCGATGAGATATCTGTTTTAGAACTTTGCGGCTTTGAATTAGAATAAGGGCAAAGTAAAGGTAGTGGGCAATCAAAAGGCTCCAGAATGATGCGCCAAATAATAGTGCGGTACTATTGATAAACCCAATTACCGCAGCACCGGTTCCGATGGTCAAAAATTGTTTTTTTTGTTTAAGAAAGGTTGCTTGTTGAAGGACAAAGAGTAAAGTAGCGCTAATGATAATTAGACTATTTGTTAAGATTTTAGGAAGTGGTACGTTGTTTTCGTTTACGTATTTTTTTAAGAATGTTATAATAAGGAGTCGGTACATTAATTCTTCAGTAAAGACAGGAACCATCGCGGTGATAATAAGAATAAGGCGAGAGGGTATATTGAGATAGATTTCCATCCATGAGTCTTTAAAATCTTCAGAAGTTATGTAGGTATTGGGGAAGAACAACATAAGAAAGTTTAAACTAACAAAGATGAGAGCAATTGTTGCAAAAAATATGGCTAGGGAATCGATAATAAGGGTAAAAAGATTATGTAACGTGATTTGATCAATAATGGATAAATGGAGCCAGAAAATAAGAATAATGCTTACAAAAGTTCCATATAGTCCATAGAATAGACTTGAAAAGAGGGCACGGATTTCGGAGTAATGTAAGTAACGAAGGAAAAAATGGTATATGCGGTCACTGAGCAATTTTTTTGTAAGTGTCATCCATTTATTCCATAATAAGGTTGCGATTACGAGAATTGAAAGTCCTATAAGGAAATCAGCTGGTATTTGGGGAAAACTGGACAATATGTCACTCATTGTGATAGTTCTCTCCTACTGCCCGTTAAGATTAAAGAGAAAAAGTTGACGCCCAGATGAGTCATTAAAGGAACGATTAAGGCTAGGTCACTTAGCCAGAAGAGTGTTCCAAGGATCAGTCCAGAAATGAATTGTTGAAGAATACCCATTTTTCCATAATGGGTATGGTTTAAGGAAAAGCAAACGCTGACAATAAAGATACTGAGTATGGGGCCGTAAACAAGTAGTAATTGGAGTATAATTCCGCGAAAAATTAGTTCTTCTAGAACAGGAATTAGTAGAAAGGTAAACATGAAAAGGAAAAGATTTGGCGCATTTTCTGCGGTTACAGTACTCGGTGGAGGCTTAGTCGTGATATCTTTTTTTAAAATGCGTTTTGCACGTTTTTTAAATCTTACGTGGGTTAAAAAATAAAAAATTCCTAAATGTGCAATAATTATGGTAAATGTTCCGATTAAAATAAATAAAATGTTGTTTAAAGGCTCTGAAATAAGTTTAAATTTTAATTTTGTGGTAAATATTATGATGTCGAGGACACCTAATATAATTAGAAGGATCGTATAAAAAACAAGAAAAGTTAACGCTTCAAACGACGAATTTTTTCTTTTTGTCAGTGTTGGTGTGTTCTGTGTTGTAATCATTATTTTAAAGAAGTATAAAAAACTAATAAGTCCAGTGGGAAACAAACTGATGATAATTAAGGAAAATTCTGTGGTTGGGG
>WAPZ01000512.1 GCA_015520535.1 Candidatus Heimdallarchaeota archaeon | reverse complement strand
GTTTTTTAGTAATTCGAGCGTTTACAGATTAAAACTGCTTCTAATAGAAAGATTTGCCACTATAAACGGTTTTTCAGCTTTTGAATCGGGTTAATATAATAAAAAATCGGAAAATTCGGTATTCAAACTTACTTAGAAGAAACAACCAGTTATCCGTTGATAATCCGACGCACCCACGCATTTTTCTACGAAAACTGGCAGTACGCTAGAGTGAGGATGTTCGATACCGTACGCACGGAACAGCGAAAAGACCAATAGTATGGAAAGTTCTTGCAGATTACTGGCAGAACTTCCTTTCAAAATAAAAAAGAAGGGAAAAATACTAGAAAAAATGCTAGGAAAGAGAAAAAACTAAAACCAACGTATAAAATCTAGATAAAGAAACCATGAAACATTTTATGCACGCAAAGATATGTTCTTTAATATGGAGAAAAAAGTTTTATTGGGATTAATTAATGCGTTGTGGGATTGCATAGATAGATTGAATCGTTTGCTTCAAGTTAGATAGTGTATTCCACATAAATGAGGATTACAAGGGACGATAAAAGTGATACAAAACAAAAAAGCCTTATTTGATTCGTTACTGAAAGAAATTGAAAAAATTATTCAAAAAAACGAGAAAGGTAGTGAAAATCACAGAGATATAATATTAAAAGAGATTTGTCAGTTTTTGAACCAAAAAGTGCCTTATTATGATTGGGTGGGCTTTTATTTAGTAGATGTCGAGAAAAATCGTGAGTTATATTTGGGCCCCTATGTTGGAGAGCCGACGGAACATACACGCATACCTTTTGGGCGTGGAATATGCGGACAAGCCGCAGAAACGAAGAAAACGTTTATTGTCCAGGATGTGACCCAAGAAGCGAATTATTTATCTTGTAGCCCAAAAGTAAAATCGGAGATTGTTGTGCCTTTAATAAAAAAAGGGGAGGTTTTAGGGGAACTGGATATAGATTCACACACACTTTCGCCATTTACCGAAAAAGATCGGGAGTTTTTGGAAAAAATATGTGAGATGCTTGTCGAATCTCTTTTTTAAGTGTTTTTGCAATTTTTTCTTTTTTGCGGTTATGATGAAATCTTTTTTTTCTTTTTGGCTTCATTGAGTTTTTGCAGATGATGTTCAGCGATAGTATAAAAGGCTTTATCAACATTTTTTCCTTCTTTTGCTGAGGTGATGATGTGTTGGAAAGCGTCAATTTTTTTCGCCACTTCTTCGGCTTCGTCGGGAGAAATAGAAATTTGTTGCTTTAGGTCAGCTTTATTCCCGACTAAAAGTTTGCTTATTGGTATTGTGTTGGGGACAACTTTTTTTAATTCTTGATCCCAGATATTTGTGATGTTTTTCAGTGTTTTTGGTCGTGTTAGATCATAGACATAAATGGCAATGCTTGCACCGCGTAAGAACATAGCACGAATACTTTCGAAGCGTTGTTGTCCTGCTATGTCGTTAATTGACAAAGTAACCTCGCGATCGTGAATTTTCATTCGTTTTGTATAGACGTTAAGTCCAATGGTTATGAGATAGTTGTCTTTGAACATGCCATGGACGAATTTTCTAACGAGGCTCGTTTTTCCGACACCGGCGTCGCCGAGTAAAACTGTTTTTAGAACAGCGAAATTGGACATCTTATACTCCCTTCACTTTTGAGTTAGT
Organism: Candidatus Heimdallarchaeota archaeon; assembly: GCA_015520535.1. GTDB lineage: Archaea > Asgardarchaeota > Heimdallarchaeia > Hodarchaeales > S146-22 > S146-22. Next base: position 8,864 of record WAPZ01000512.1, on the reverse strand, counting down.
AAAGCCGTTGAGGTTTAAAAATTTTAAGAAATTGTCGGACTATGAATCTTTGTATCTTGTTAGAGTTGTATGCCAGTCGGAAGAAAATTAGTTTTTGTGCATTTATTATAACCATGGTGGTTTGAGGTTTTTTCGTGTGGCGACAGATTTGAGCGTATTGACGAATTTGACGACATGAGTGGCATTGTAGACATCATGAACACGGAGAATATGAGCACCCAAAAAACTTGCAATGGCTTGTACTGTTAAGGTTGCTTCAAAAAGTCCTTCACCTTGTTGTGTTCTTCCTAATCCTATAGCTAAGGCGATGAATGCCTTTCTTGATGCACTGACTAATAATGGTAAATTAAAAGATAGAAATCGTCGAAGTTCCCACAATAGTTGAAGGTTATCTTCCATGGGTTTGCCAAATTCAAAGCCGGGATCAAGGATAATGTTTTCTTTTTTGATTCCCGCGGTGATAAGTTTTTCGATCTGGGTGGCAAACCAATCATGAATTTCTTGGGTGATATTGGAGTAGGTTTGGTTCACGTCGTAATGATGCTGTGGTTCGCCGCGCATATGCATTATGCAGACGGGTAGATCGTATTCCAGCGCTACATCAATCATGCGTGGATTACGAAGACCATTAATATCATTAAGAATATGAACACCATGTTTTGCAGCTTCTTCGGCTACTTCTGGCTTCCAAGAGTCCAAAGAAACCAAAAACCCATGTTCGACAAGAGATTTAATGACGGGAATGACAATTTCGATTTCTTCCTCAGGTGTGAGAGTTTTCGTGTTAGCTGCAGATGATTGTGCGCCAACATCTATAATAGTGGCACCATCATTTTTCAGTTTAGTTGCTCTGATTAATGCCTCTTTTGGCGTGACGATGGATTCTTTAATGGGAGAATCAGTACTAAGGTTTAAAATGCCCATTATTATGGTTTTATTAGTTAAATCAAGGGTGATTTCCCCTTTTTTTAGTTTTAATTGCACGAAGATCACATTCTCTCAATTTTTATTTTTTGGCGTTTCAATTTATTTGTTGATGTTAAAGAGTGGGAAGGAAAGGCGCCTCTTTTATAGCTTCAATTAGACGGCATGCTTGACGACTTTCTTTGACGTCGTGGGTTCGTACGACGTGTGCGCCTTTATAAACAGCTAAAGCAGTTGCAGCTAGTGTGCCAGGTAGACGCGCTAAAGGTGGGATATCTTCACCTAATGTTCTTGGAATGAGACTTTTTCTCGAAATACTAACTAACAATGGCTGTTTAAGGTCTAAAAATAGTTCTAGATAATTGAGTATGGAGAGATCGTAGAGATGTGTTCGTCCTTGCCAGCTTCCAATACCCGGATCCAATATAATTTTGTCTCGAGGAATTTCATGGGTTTCTGCAATTTTAATGGAGGTGTGTAAGGCTTTCATTATGGCTGGAATTTCACCAACGTCACCGGGCTCTTTTTCAGCGGCCATTAGAATTGCCACGGCATCATGTTCGGCTACTGTTTTCGCCATATTAGCATCCTTTTTGAATCCCGATATATCATTAATAATTAAGGCTCCGTGTGCAAGTGCATACTCTGCCACACTAGCACGTTGGGTGTCAACCGAAACAATCGCCTCTGGAATTTGATCTAAAATTGCTTTCAATGCCCTTTTTATGCGGTTTAATTCCTCTTCAGCGGAAACGATGACTTGTTCTCCGTATATGGACGGTGGTGCGGTGGACTGTCCGCCTATATCAATTATTGATGCGCCTTCTTCAATGTATTTTAGTGCTTGTTGAGAAATGCTGGTTTCGTCGGTTTTAACGCTTTCTTTGTAATATGATTCGGGAGATACATTGATTACGCCCATATAGACAACCGGAAATTTTTCACCAATTGAAATATCTTTAAGTTTTACAGTATACATTGAAAAATTCCCCCTACTTACTTTTTTTACTCAATTTACAGAAAAATGTTTAGCTTAATAATCCGGATTCTTTGCGATATTCTCGATACATAAAGAGTTTTTCTAGCTCAAATGTCTGAATTAAAAAGCCTTGTTTACCATTGTCAAGAACTAATTGAGCTTCTTTCCATGGTGATTCGTTATTAGAAAATTTATGATAAGGTTTGACAATTGTTGAGGCGCCACTAATCCAGCGACCCTTGTAATATTCTGCACGGGCAGAATCGCTGATTGCAATGGGTGTGGTATTTTCTTTTGCGCGAACTGCGGCTAATTGATGCCACCACCAGCGTCCATAATTGGTATAATCAGAATTCGGGACGACAGACATGGTAGGAACAAATGTACAAATAATATCGCTATTATATGGCCGTAATAATTCTGGATACCATAAGTCGGCACATATAACGACGGCATAGGTTTTTCCATCTACAGAAAAAATCGGTGGTGTGTTTCCTTCTTTTACGTTTCTTTTTCGTTCAAATTGGAAAGGATGGCGTTTATGGTATTCATATAATAGAGAGCCATCATTACTATAGATGAAACAAGCATTAACTAAGTTTTCTCCTTTATAATAACTGAACGTTCCCGCCACTAAAGTGATATTGAGGTTTTGCGCGATTTTTGACTGCCAATCCAATATTTTTTGTGCTTCTTCGATGGGGAGTTCATGCACGCCATAGCAATATTCCGGTAACACAACAAAATCTATTTTTTTCTTTTTCATGGCAGAATTTAACAGTATTTCAATTGTTTCGAGATTTTTTTCTAATTTTCCAATAAGAATGTGCGGTTGGATAACAGCAACTGTGAAAATATCTTCTTTCATTCTTTTCCCCTTTTTTCTGTAGCAATTAAGCCGTTTCACGTGTTAAATGTATTCATAGTTTATTTTACGTGGAAATTTAAGTTTTTATCTCCTTTAAAGGCGTCAGAAGTGGCATAATCTTCTCTTTATTTGAAAATTGCTGCAAAAAATATTTGAGGTTTCTTTGTCCCTCTCCAATTCCTTTTCCCATTTTCAATAAATAAATGGGTGTATCGATGTGTGTGGTAATTTCGTGGAGTGTTAACAGATAAATTTTTCCTAGAAGTGCATAAATTGAGTTAAAATGCTCTATATTGACCCAATTTTTTAATTTAGTTTGGATTTGAGTTTTAAGTTCGCGTGCTCGGGTTATTGTCATCTTTTGATTATAATAGGAAATGGGATCGTTTTCTTTTAACAGCCCGTACTTTGCAGAAATTATTCCGAGTCGTAAATTAGGTGGCCAATAACCTTCACGTCTTGCTTTTTTTATAACCTGAAAAAATACGCCGGTGTAAGCGTCGATGGCGGGCATTTTTTCTCTCGTTAAGTTAGAATGTTTTTTTTCGCTGCATGATATTATAAGTAGGTCTTTCATCACATCCTCACAATGACAATATTTTCTTTAGAGGTTTGTTTATAGGTGTCAGTCATCCATATTCAATTTGTTAGGCTTAATTTTTTCATTTTGTTCCAAACTATCTATAATGGAAAGATAATGATGAGCTTTCGTCTTTTTTGCCAGCAAATAACGGTAATTATGTTCTGTTGGCGGTATTTCGAGTGGAATCCGTTCAGTTACTTTAATTCCTAGTCTTTGAAGATCATGAATTTTTTTTGGATTATTGGTCAATAATTTAATGCTGGTGATATGAAAGAATTTCAAAAAACACGCTACTATGGCGTAATCCCGAAGGTCTTCCGGATAGCCAAGGCGGAGATTGGCTTCATACGTGTCCCATCCTTGTTCTTGTAAGGCGTACGCTTTGATTTTATTTGTTAATCCGATACCTCTCCCCTCTTGGTTTAAATAAAATAAAATTCCATGTTTTTGTTCGGCTAAATATTTCATTGCAGCATGAAGTTGTTCTTGACAGTCGCAGCGTAGCGAACTTAGTGCATCGCCAGTAAGACAAGAGGAATGAATACGCACGGGAATATTTTGTGTGGCAGTAATGTCTCCCTTAATTAGGGCAACATGCTCTATGACTTTTTTTTGTGCTAAATTATCCACAGATTGCACTTCTTGGAACACAATAATACGAAACTCTCCAAATCGTGTCGGTAAATGTGCAGTCGCTGCAATTTTGAGGTCAATCTTTAAAGAACGCTTTGCTGTACCTTCTTTATATCTTTGACAATCCACTTTAAGCGGTTTATTCAACAGATGTTCCCAGTTTATCATCGTCTTGCACTTAGACATTTTTGTAAACCTTTTTTTCTAATTAAATTAAAGTTTCTTTCGTGGCAGTTGGTGGCGTGTCGTTAATACGATTTTTGTCGGCGGCAATCGGGTTCTCTCATTTCGGAAAAGCCTATAACTATTATAATGCCTTTCTAAAATGAGTACTCGGATAAGATTATAGTTTTATTACCGAAAAGTGGTATTATCTATCTATACAATAACTTTTAATGGGTTGTCGCTAGTGATATATCCTTTACAAATATTCTATACGCCAGAATTGCCTTTAGATTTTATAAACAGCTTAAAACACATAATTGAAGATCGACTTCCATTTTCTGTGAAAATGACAACCAAACTCTATGTCTTTACGACCTGCCTCATCCCAGAGGAAACGTGTTTACACGGAAAACTAGTTTTAGATGCCATTAGAAACCAAAAAACAATACCTTTAGCTTTATTTGTGACAGAAATGAGCTTAAAAGTGTACAATGGCTGTTCTCCATGGAGTATGACGCATCTTTTGGATGCAGCGTTGGTAAGTTTTGATCAAATAGGGAAAGAACAAATGTTACGTTTCAATGAGGTTTTACATCAACTGGGACATCTTATAGGATTGAATCACACTAACGACAACAATTGTTTAATGAAATGCACTTCTGATATTGAATTTTTATCACAACGTGCCTTTGAACTATGTCCGAATTGCACTCGGCTATTAAATCGCATAATAGCAGATTAATGAAAAAGAAGAATTGAATGAACTAAAGTAGGAGTAATGGATAGAGAGGTGGAATCATCATGTTTTATACCAGTCTTTTACCAAGTTATAGTGCCTTAATCGTGTTAGGTGTAGCGTTCATCGTGTTAGTAGTAGTAACTGTTACGTCCTGGTTGAACTCTTTAGAGTCAATTGCCAACCGTGTGATTAATTTAAGTCCAAACGTTTTCTTTGGATTGGTTTTGATAGGTCTTATCGTTCAATTAATAGGGATATCGAAAGATAAGATATTCATTCTCGGCATTCAACTCCTAGAATTGCTTTTTCTTCTCAGTTTATTGATGTTGATGGTGATGTTTAGCGTTAAAAGCACAGCAGTAGCTCGAGCTTCCCTTTTGATTGCCTTTGTTCTCATACTGGTGAATGTTTTTTCTATTGTGCTGTCTTTGCAGTTAGTTTCTCTAAATTTTATTCGGATGGAGGTTGAATTTTTATATTACGGATCATTAATTGGTGTTTTATTTTTCTTAGCGTTAGGAAGTCACCTTTTGTATTCCATTACCCAAGGGTATATGTTTCGCTGGTTTAAATGGGCATTAGTGGCACATATAGTTGGTGTGGTGGTGTTCCTTATTGACTTATCTTCCATTTCTCTCACCGTACCCCTTATTTATGAGGTAATTGCTTTTATAGGTGCCATTTTTATCAGTATGACTGCAGCATTTCAGTATATGGGAACCATTGAGTGTTTAGAAGAAGCTGAACGTCGACACATGCTTGTACGTTGATAAATAATTAAACAAGCGTTTAGGTGATTTCGTTGAAAGATATAAGGATGAAAGGCTTTGCAGAACTTACCAATGTTGATGTCGTACGTGAAAAATTTTTTAATTTAATTGACAAACCTAAATTTCAAAGAAAAGAAAAAGTGCCATTGATGCAGTCAATATGGCGTGTGCTCGCTGAAGATATCGTGTCGCAAGTTAATATTCCGCCATTTGATCGTGCAGCAATGGATGGATATGCCGTTAAGGCTGAAAACACCTTTGGTGCGTCGACTACTTCACCGATCCAACTAAAAATTGTTGGTGCCGTGGATATCGGTGATACGCCAACCGTTACAGTACATGACGGTGAGGCGGTTAGAATAAATACTGGAGCCCCCATGCCACCCGGTGCTAATGCCGTAGTAATGGCAGAATATACCGAGAAAATCAGTGAAAACATCTTAGAAATTTACCAAACCGTTACTCCAAATAAAAATTTGGCAAAAGCCGGGGAAGATGTGAAAAAAGGGGACGTGGTTGCTAAAAAAGGCACTATTATTTGCCCACAAGATATTGCATTGTTCCATGCACTGGGAATTGAGGAAGTTACTGTCTGGCAAAAACTTAAAGTAGCTGTATTTTCGACAGGTGACGAATTGGTCGAGGAATATAATAATCTTTCTCCAGCTAAAATTGTTGACTCTAATCGTCCACTCCTTAAATTCATGTTACAACGAGATGGTGCCGAATTTTTAGATATGGGTATCGTTCCTGATGATAAAGACGAACTCAAAAAAACACTTCTTAAAGCCATTGAACAAGCCGACATTATCGTGACGAGTGGTGGCACTTCTGTGGGAACAAAGGACTATTTACCGTTACTGGTCTCGGAATTGGGTTCCCCTGGAATTGTGATTCATGGGGTAAACATCACGCCGGGTAGACCGGTTGCCTTAGGTAAAATTAAAGAAAAGCCATTGATTATTTTACCCGGCTATCCCGTTGCGGCTTTTTTAAATTATAACCTTTTTGTCCGTCCTTTGATTCATTATCTAATGGACTCGAGCTATCGTTGGCAACCTTATGAGAAAATCACAGCTAAAATGGCGACTCGAATTTCATCTCGTCCCGGCGTGCGAGAATTTGTTCGAGTAAAGTTAGAGATTACGAAAGATAATGAAGTACTTGTCCATCCCATTCGTCGACGTGGTGCTGGTATTTTAAGTTCTGTTACCAAGGCAGATGCGCTATTGGTAATACCCGAAGATTCTGAGGGGTATGATGACGGAGAAGAAGTCATAGTCGAACTTTTGCGATATAAATAACAGATTAAAGGGAAAGATTATGAAACGCAAAATATTTAAACGCTTAATTAGTGCTGACGAGGCACTGAAAAAGTTTTTTGATGCCGTTCCATTCGAAAAATTAATTTCGTTTGAAAAAGTCCCTTTAGAGGAGGCAATGGGGAGAGTAGCAGCAGAATCGATTGTTGCACCAATTGATGTGCCACCGTTTGATCGTGCCTCAATGGATGGATATGCGGTTCGTGCAGAAGATACATACGCGGCTGACGAAGAAAATCCAATCGAACTTGAGGTTATTGGTAGTGCACCCGCCGGAACATGGTTAGATGTTTTGGTGACAGAAGGGTCAGCAGTCGAAATTAGTACTGGTGCACCCATGCCGCCCGGTGCCAATGCTGTGGTGAAAGTTGAAGACACAAAGTTCAGCCAGGACAAAGTCTGGATCATGCGTCCCGTTTCTATCGGTCAAAACGTAATGAGCGCCGGAAAAGATATTACTTATGGGGAAACCCTCGTACGGAAAGGCACGTTGTTAACACAACGTGAAACCAGCGTGTTAGCTGCTGTTGGGGTAACGGAAGTTCTCGTCTACAAAAAACCACAAGTTGCCGTGATTTCCACAGGCAATGAAATTCATCCTCGTGGCGAACCGTTGCCTAAGGGGAAAATCTATGATATTAACTCCCAAACCATCCAAGATTCAATTCTTTTGAATGGAGGCATTCCTAAACATTATGGAATTATACCGGACGATCCACAATTGTTGAAAGAAACACTAGAAAAGGCTAAAAACGAAAATACTGTGGTGACAATTTCTGGTGGCACTTCCGCTGGTATTGGGGATATTCTCTACCGGATTATCGATGATCTTGGCGAACCGGGTTTGTTAGTTCATGGTGTAGCCGTCCAACCCGGAAAACCAACTATTTTAGCGGTGTGTGACGGTGTACCAATTATTGGGCTTCCGGGATATCCGACAAGTTCATTGATGATTTTTGATCTCTTCGTTGCTCCGTTACTTAATAAATTAATTGGATTGCCACACAAATTACGACGACCGATTATAAAAGCTAAGACGGTAGCGAAATTACACACCGGTAGCGGTCGTGAAGTCTTTTTACTGGTCAATCTTACACGTGATGCTAAGGGTAATTATCTTGTTTTCCCAACACCCGGCGGAAGTGGTGCCATTACCACTTTAGCTCGTGCAATCGGATATGTACGTGTCAAAGCGACTATGGACTTTATCAAGGAAAATACCACCGTTGATGTCTATCTAATAAAAGATTATAGTGAATTACCCGATTTAACTATCATTGGAAGCCATTGTTTAGGTTTGGAAGCAATTTTAGATGTGTATACCGAAACCTTTCCCGACATCAAATATGCTCTTTATAATGTGGGATCTTTTGGCGGTTTAACAGCTGTAAGACGCGGTGAGGCTGATATCGCGGGCATTCATATTTTAGATACAAAAACAAAGACCTATAACATTGAAACCGTTAAAGAACTCGATGTTCAAGACAAATTAATGGTGGTTCGTGGTTATAAAAGAGAACAAGGTTTTATTGTTCAAAAAGACAACCCCTTAAACATTCAAAACTTGAAGGATATACTCGAGCGTGATATTCGTTTTATCAATCGAAATCCCGGTTCCGGCACCAGAATCTTATTTGATCACCTTCTAGAGGAATATGCGGCACAGAATAACAAGACAGTTGAGGATCTTAGACAACAAATTCAAGGATACCATATTGTAGCAAATTCTCACAGTGCTGTAGCAATCCGAATTCGTGACGGACATGCTGATGTTGGTGTGGGGCTTCGGTATGTTGCTGAGCATTTCGGACTGTCTTTTATTCCTATAACAACCGAAAACTATGACTTTGTCATCAGAAAAGATCGACTTACAAAGAAAAG
>WAPZ01000511.1 GCA_015520535.1 Candidatus Heimdallarchaeota archaeon | reverse complement strand
CATGAGTGGATATGAAGAATTGTTTCATGATATTGCGCAATATATAAGAAAGTATAACGTGTATTATTATAATGATTTGAAAGTAATACCGGCTTTGTTACTTTTTTTAATTGATAAGATTCGGCCACCTTTAATAAAAAGTCTTTTGGGGAGTTGTCAGTATGAAGGGAGTTCAATGTTGGGTTTTCAGTTTCGTTCGGCGAATGGTAAAGTGTTTTATTTTGATATTTGGAATGGGCGGATACAAGTGCCGTTGTGGAGTTTTAGGTATGAATCGGAGGCGGTAATAGAAAATGTGCAAGTTTTTGGTCTGATAAATTTGTGGGAGCATCGAACAACTGGGAGGTCAATAAGATTTAGGGTTTTGGGGAAAAGATTCGATATTACCGAAAGTGCCGGACTTTGTCATCGGTTGGATGAGGAGCAGCCGGTGTTTTTAACGCAAATAGGGGTTTATACGTATCGCTATGACAATGGGTTATATAATCGAGCGCAAGAGGAAATTAGAGGGAAAATTGAGGAGTGGTTACCGTGTTACACTTTTTTTCTGCATGTAAGAAATCTGGCAGAAGAGAACATGGCAGCTTTTCTGCAAAAAATAATAGTTGAAGGAAATTTTGATGAGACGATATTAGATTCAAACGGGTCAAATGCGCAGCAAGCGTATTCTTATCTGTATTATGGGAGCGTTGATGTTTCAGACCTTATATTCAAGATTTGGACGTTGTTTGAGTTACTAAATGATGAAATTTCGCATGTACAAGCAATGATTGCTGTAAAGGTGTTGAAAACACTGAGTCGCAGAGGAAGTGCATTATTAGAAACAGAAGAAGCAAAAAAGCTTTTTTTGCTGGCGAAACAATATTTTGAGCGACACATTATTTGGTTTCTTCAAGCAAATTACGTTGAATTAGCCTCTCGCGATCTGAAGATGCTACAAGAGCTTTTTGTATCATGTAGAAATTATTATGCGGCAACAGTTTTAAGTTTTGATGTTGTTGCGGTTTTTATGTCAAAACATGTTGAGATGATTGAGCAATCTATTAATTTTGGTAACGTTTGGCACGAAATAAGTCAAATAATTTATAGCTTTTGTGAACCGACAGCACTAGTGGAGATTTTTCGTAACTGGGGTGAGGAGTTTTCAAGTGAATATGATATAGAAAAGAAAAAGAGGCTAGCAAAAAAACTCATTTTTAGTTTCAGACAGATAATGAGGACACGAAAGGAGATTCTTACAGAGCAAAAGAAAAAGCCGTTAGTTTCAATTTACGCATCTAAGCGTGAAGAAATTTGTGACTTTCTTAATCAGCAGCTTTTTATTCAAAAGGTGGCATTAGAGCACATTATTGATGATCCAACGAGTTTTTGGGAATTGTATGGACTTGGCTTTGATTATTTAAACTCTTTTCTAAATTCACCGCCAAAATTAAGAATTGATTTAGCTGAATTGGCTCATGATAGCGATTTTATCACCAATATGATGGCTGTTATGCTACAAATCCTTTTTATTAAGCCAGAGTTGGTTATAGATAAATTTGAGGCTAGAGGCTATAAGTTAAAACTATTTTTGCGGTTATATTTGCGCTATGGAAGGAAAAGTCGTCTTCAATCTTCGTTAAAAAGGGCGTTTTCCTTTGCAGAGAGAAACTTTTCCAACGATGTGAATTTATTGGGGCGTATAAACGATTTTTTGAGCAAAGTGTGTTGGACTAGAAATATCGTTCTTCAAGATGCGAACATTCGATTTCCAGCATTAGTGTTGGAAACTTTAAACCTACATGAATGGTTACATAAGCTTCGGCAAATTCTAAATAATCCACAAGCTATGAATCATAATACATTTGCAAAGGTTGGACGATTTTTGGAATTGTTAGCGGAACTCAATTTTGTTCAAGAAAACACTGAAGATGGTGAAATTTTGGCGGAAATCGTCACTAAAATATTGAACTTTGCATTAAATAATAGAATTTTGCTTTCAAAAGCTGAGTACAACTGGTTAGAATATTATTTTCAGATTTTAGGGGCAAATGAGCTTCATACTATTGTCGTTTCTACATTGCAGCGTGCTGGTGAGCTAATCTTAGCGGATATGTGGAATCCATTGTTATCTTCTCTGGCGTATATTATGGCACTATTCGATTTTTTCACAAAAAGCAACAAAGGACAGATTCAAAAGCGCTTCAAAGAGGAATTAGAGCGGCTAATCCAGATTATCCTCTATCAGATTCATGAAAAGAGTTTTATTGCTATACAGCACAGTGGTAACCCCGAATATGCAATTAATCTTCATAATCAGTTCATTATTTATATGACTGAATTTATTATTACATTAGATAAGCGTTCGTGGAATTTACCCCATATCACCGCACTAAAAATAGCGACTTTTTTGCTCTACGCCTTTTCTTTTCTTAATCTTCCCGTTTATGAGGTCAATGTAACACACCCATACATATTAAAGTTGGACTCTTTCGATAAATTTCGTACTTTTTTAGCTGAAGAAGACCTTTCCGAGACTTGGAACATTCTTTATCAATTTGTTTTAGAAAAGATGTCTCCATACAACATGTGTCCACTTTACCGCTTTATTTCATTAGTCGAATATTTCACACAGGGCTCAGTGCCAGCACCTTCGGAAAAATGGGTGAAAAAGTTTTTGGTGTTTCTTACTTCTCTTAAGACTCGCAATTTTTACAGTACTGACGCCATCAGTTTTAATTTTACGGTTCTTGTGAAATTATTAAAGCCGCATAGAAACTTATATTCTACTGAGTTATTCGATGAAATCCTTCAAAAAATGGGGATTTGTCTTACAAAACTCATGATCTATCATGATCATTTACAGCGACAGAGACAATTTGTCCGGGATATTACTTATTATGAAGATTTTCTAGTTGAATTAAAGAATCTTAGTGCAAAAGGTATTGTTTCCTTTTTTGAAGAGTTTTATCAGACGATCTCAGATTTTATCGAACGTGGGTACCATAACACCGTGTATGTGTTCATTTGGTTTTTAAGGGAATTTCAACGGCTCAATTTCCCTCATCTTTCTCCATTAACGTTTTCTTTTAAAGTGAACTTTCAATTAAATGAGGAGGACGAAGTAACATTGAAAGACAGACGGAATTTCCTCCAGCAAATAAAAGATTTTTTTGGTATTCATTGGTTAGCACCAAAAAAGGCCACTATTTCCTATGATACCACAGATTCTGGTTTGAGAAATTTTCTTGAAATAAGGGCAAGTAATGACCGATATATTCAAATTACATTTGATACCATGAAAAATTATGAGCTTCCTTTCCAAGTAACGGAAGAAAGACGTGTGTCAAGTCCAGCTGACGAATATGCATGCCCAATTTGTGGTCCGGCCACAACAGAAGATCTCAAGCGAAGTCTACCTGTTAAGGGCAATTCTACTGTATCTATAGTCGACAATGGCATGAATATGGAGAAGACGTATTCACTTATCACAATAGCGGAAAATCAAGATACAGTTATGTTTTATAACCCGAGTCAGGTTGCGTTTCAAGTTGGAATTCCAAAAACCGTAATATTACAATTGGTTCAAGTCATTTTGGAGGAGTTCGGGGATATACAATTGCTAGAAAAACTGACAGCCGTGATTCATCAAACGCATTTCAAGAATTATCCTAATGGTCTGAAATCTACACTAGAAGCACTAATAAAACTATATACTGATAATGTTACGCAATCCTTCGTTCATAACAAACACATTGACACTCGTCTTTTTGACTTGGCTTTAAATGAACTTCTTTTTGTCGATTCAGCAGATTTTCTCCATGAATCTGGCGAGTTACGAAGTCAATATGAGGAAACAATAAGTACAAATATGGAGACTTTAGCTGATGCCTTATCAGATTCATATTCTTTCTTTATGAAAAAGAAGCAGAAAAATTTAGCTGTTACAGTTAGTACAATTGCGACTTTTACAGACATATTTGAATGGCTTCTTTCTTATCTTTTAACGTTAAAAGGTCAGTACGCTTATCAGCTACTTAAAAAGTACTTTGAGTTCATAGAGGGTTTACTAATTAATCTGCTGAATTCAGCCAATATTCACGAGATACATTTTGAAAACACCGAGCATGGAATGAAGTTCGCCCTTAAATTGCTTTGGTTGCACGATTTATGGCATTTTTATCAATGGATGGTTTCTTCAGCTTGTAGTAAGAGGAAACGTCGCCGTAAAACTAAAAAAAAGATTAAATCCCAGAAAAAATGCCTATTTACCGAAATATTCGCCAATAAACACCCAGAATCGATGATATCAATCATATTACCTCTTTTAGCGTGCAATCAGAGAGAAAGTTATGTAGATCTTTTCTCCTTCATAACTTCTACAAAGACAAAACGTAAGCAGTATTTGACACGCAAGATCAAAAGGAGTGTTAAGCAATTTGATTATTTGCAACTTTTGAACATGGAGATCTTTAAGCAAAATTTTCAGATGTATTCTTCATTGAGCGAAGAAATAGAAAATTTACAGCAAGTGTATGAGCCATTTTTTAAGTTGTATCCTAAGAATGAAGAAAACAACCAACAAGTCGTTATACGTTCTTATTTTGAATTCATATTGAGAAAAATTTTGGCAGATTATCGTGCGGTAAAGGAATCAGACACGTCCAGTCCGGCACCCACAAACATCACCATGCACCTAAAATTACTTCTTACTCTTTTTATTTTCATCAAACAAGCCAAACAAATGGGATTGACTTCATTCAATGACATACATCACTATTTTAAGACATCATGGATTGAATTTCTCACAAAATATGGCAAAAAACTTCAATCTCTCTACAATCAAGTAAAAAATGTTATTGATCATAAACAAGCATTCTTACCGTGGCTTCAATCCTTTATTGAACAACTTGAAAGCACATTTTCTATGATTGAACAAAAATATTTGCCGTTTACGGATGAATCCAAAATCATCTCAGCCTTTCAGCAACTTTATACTGTCTTTTATCGAATATTTTTCAAAACCGCATTTAAACGTCGTATACGAAGTTATTTTGCATCATTAAGGAAAGACCTCCGTAAAATAGAGCAAGATATTAAAAATATCGAGAAAAAAACGCTCTACTTCAGTCTTTCTGATTTTTTAGAACAATATAATACCTTGAAAAGAACGATTGGCGATTTGACTGAGTGGATGAATAAAATTAAAAACTATGAAGCCACGATTAATACCACCTTGAAAAAACTACCACCGTTACCCGCTAAATTCCCACACACGGAAACAATTGAAGAACAAATTGCAGCGATTTTCTCACATTTCCAGCCTCTTGTCGAAACTCTCACTACTATTGTTTCTACCCTCCAGTCATTCAATGTTTCACCAATTGAAAAGAGTAAAAATATCCTTCAATCACTTAAAAAAGTAAAAATTTCAGTTAACGGCGGTAACCTCTACCATCCCTTCTTCATTCATACAATAAAAACTGTCCATGCCCTCAACCAAACGATTGGTGTTAGAACATTATGTGACATTCTCCAAGGCGCAAACACCCGACCGATTCGAGTTTATCAACTCCAAACCTTACAAAGTTACGGCGTGTGTTCAGGTCTCACAAAAGATGTAATAAAAGAATATCTTTCAAGACTATTAAATGGTTATATATACCGCTATCCTGAGGAAACGTCAGGCGGCTATGATATTTGGCTATTAGCGCTTGAAAACAACGCATATTATCTTGCATTTTATGCACGACCACTTCCCCTTATCACGTATTATGAAATATTATTAACAAAGTGTCAAATCGATGAAAACCGTCTCTTTGATGAGTGGCATTTTTGCCCTAAACACCTTAAATTAACATTTTTTGAATATCTTTTGAAATCTAAGCATCACCAAGAAAATATTCCATTACTTACACGTCTTTACCTTTCTTTGACAAAAAAAGATCAAAAAAAGCTGAAGAGAGAAATTTTCCCAAAATACTGGCCAAAAGAAAAAATTGATGCATTTATACCATAAAAACGTGATTAAACACTGTAAATCCTTCTAAAAAAATCATACGCCCATTTTTTGCATTCACCATGAATTTAAAGCTTTATTT
>WAPZ01000510.1 GCA_015520535.1 Candidatus Heimdallarchaeota archaeon | reverse complement strand
GTGTACGTCATCAAGCTTTAAATAGAAATGAATTGGAGAGTAGATTAGAAGTTTAAAAGGGCGTAAGCCTAAGACATCTGCTAAACGAACAAAAAAAAACATACAAGATCTCTTTCAGTGATTATCCCTTTCCCCACGGAAGTCAAGTCGGGCTCCGTTCCGGGTGGTACTGGGGTTTTCCCCGGGAAGCCCGGAAAGCTGCACTTCGGTGCGGCCATAGGGCCTGAGTTATACCCGAGCCCGTCAGAACTCGGAATGGGGGAAGGGATAGAAGAACTGAGCGGTCACACCTCCGGAAGTCAAGTTCACCTTCGTTCCGGGTGGTACTGGGGTTTTCCCCGGGAAGCCCGGAAAGCTGCACTTCGGTGCGGCCATAGGGGTGGGGCAATACCCGAGCCCGTCAGAACTCGGAAAAGGTGTGACTGCGGCGAGAACGTTTTTATTTTTATTAAGCATTTTCTCTCTCCTTTGATGTGGTTTTCATGTCATTTTCTCCTAATAAAATTTCTTCTAAAACGATTGATAAAAACATTCGCTGCTTTTTAGAACGTCTTTTGCGAATAAAAGGACCTATATTATTGGTTACTCATAGACATGCCGATCCGGATGGACTTTCAGCTCTATTTGGTCTTAAGGAAATTTTACTTAGTTTAAACACCACTAGTACTCCGATCATTTTTATTAAAACGTTAAAAGACGTTTCTAAAAGACTGCTGAATCATTTTAATTTGATGAATGAGATTACAACCGAGCAAGACATTCATATAGAGAACATCGAGCTTATTATTGTGGTGGACACCCCCACTTTAGAGATTTTAGATATGTCTGTACCCACGGATGAAAAGATGCCCCCTTTAATAATTATCGATCATCATCAAAAGACAAAGGAAATTTTAGAATATTGGGAGAGGAAAAAATACCAATTGTTATGTTGGTGGCAAGATTCAACCTTTCATGCAACAGCAGAGATGGTGACCACGCTCGGAAAAGAACTTAACGTTAAATTTCGAGATAAAACGGCTACCTTATTGTTATCGGGGATAATTTATGATACAGGTCGTTTTTCTCGTATGTCAAAAAATCTAATGGAATGTGTATTATATTTGTTGGATTGTAATGCCTCTTATAATGAAATCACGGCATTATTCACGGCAGAATCTGTTGACAACAGTGAGAAAATTGCGGTATTTAAAGCGCTTCAACGGCTGATACTGGAGAAAATAGGTAGCTATGTGTTTGTGGGTTCATATGTTGGAGCTTACGAGGCAAAGGTGGCAAATATCTTAGTGATGTTGGGCGCTGATGTCGCAATGGTCTATTCAGAGAAAAAAAATGAGATTCGTGTGAGTTATCGAGCTAACTCAACATTTAGTCGTGAAACAGGAGTTTCTTTGGGAAAAGACTTAGTGTCGCAAATACTTCAAGAGTTAGGAGGATCAGGTGGTGGACATTCCGGAGCTGCTGGTATAAATGTACCTAAATCAAGTGATTTAACGTTTGATTATGTATTTAAATTGACAAAAAAGATACTGGAAAGAACTATGAAGAAAAATGAGTGATAAATCAGCATTTTTTAATGAAAAACGTTATTTTGTTTTTTCTTTCGCTGACAAAAAAGTAATGTTTCTCTCTGATGTGCATCTGGGACTGGAATGGGAGTTTTTTGAACATGGATTTCGCAAAATTCCGCAGATAACTGCGGAAATTCTCGGACAATTACTGAAGGAGGTTAAAACGGAAAATCCAACTGACGTGGTCATCAATGGTGATTTATTTCATAGTTTTCGTCATTTTGGAAAAGATGTCCGTAAAAAACCGAGAGGAAACTTATTACGTACAAATCGGTGGCATCGACAACGTGTGTTTTCATATTTTCTCGATTTTGCACGAGAAGTAGTAAAAAGTGGCCACCAACTTCATGTTATTAAGGGAAATCACGACATTGGATTTTTTCGGGAGCCTATAGAAATACCACGATTGACAGTCTATTCGCATTATGGGATAAAATGGAACGATGTAGGAATTTGGCACGGACATTTTCCAAACAAAAAGATGTATGATGTAAATTATGCGATTTTAGGCCATCTTCATCCCGCAATCATGGTGACATTAAAAAATAAAGAAAGAAAAAAATCCGTAAGAAAAAAAACGCTGAGCGTGCTTTTACGCGGCGAAATCACCCGTCGTGATTGGTTACGTCTTTTAGGGGTAAAACTGCCAAAAAATGATAATCTATCGCACCGAAATGAGGAGAGAGAAAAAAAAATAGCCACGAATCTTAAAGTTATCATCCTCCCATGTTATAACAAATATCAAACAGGTCGACCAATTAACCGCCCAAAAAATCGGTTATTGGGTGGTGGCTCGTATCGTTTTATTCAAACACTTCTTGAAAAAGCTGATATCGAAATCTTTTTGCCGGATTTTACCTATATAGGAAATTTAAAGGACTTAATGAAAAATCCAAGCCGATAAACGAAGAGAAACTGGGATAAATTTTATTAGCTTTCATAAAAAGCGTTGTTTAGAAGAAATGTATTATCACATTAGATGAAGTTTCTTTTAAATCGGTGACATCAGATATGAGAGATTTTTCAAAAAACTCACATAATAAAGAACAAGTTAAATCGGCTTCTCGGCTAGCAAAAGCTGGAACGAATGAGGAGCAGATTAAAGTTCGCACGCTCGAAGCTGAAAAAGAGATTCTTGAGATTCAAAGTATTCGTCTAGAAAATGAGCGTGATTCGTTACGTGCCGAATTAGCACGGATGCGAACGCCACCGTTACTTATTGGCACCTTAATCGAGTTGATTGATGATAAAAGAGCCATTATTAAAAGTAGTTCGGGTCCACAATTTGTCGTCCAAATTGCTTCACACATTAAAAAGGAAGAACTAACACCCGGTGTTCGTGTTGGACTTCATCAACAATCGTTGGCAATTTTAGAAGTCTTTCCAAAACCTCAAGAAGCTTATATTCGGGCGATGGAAGTTATTGAACGACCAACAGTACAATATTCCGATATTGGTGGTTTAGAAGAACAAATACAAGAGATACGGGAAACCGTAGAATTACCACTTCTTCATCCAGAAATGTTTGAAAAAATCGGTATTGAGCCCCCAAAAGGAATACTCCTTCACGGTCCACCGGGAACCGGAAAAACATTATTAGCGAAAGCGGTGGCAAATGCTACAAATGCCACATTTATTCGTGTAATCGGCTCCGAGCTGGTCAGAAAGTATATCGGTGAAGGTGCACGAACCGTCCGTGAAATTTTTGAATTTGCACGTCAAAAAGCGCCAAGCATCATTTTTATAGATGAAATCGATGCGGTAGCCAACCGACGTATTGAATTGGGGACAAGTGGTGACCGTGAGGTCCAACGAACTCTGATGCAACTGCTGAGTGAATTAGATGGCTTTTCTGCACGCGGAAATGTTCGCATCATTGCAGCAACTAATAGAATTGATATATTGGATCCGGCAATCTTAAGACCCGGTCGTTTTGACCGAATCGTTGAGATTCCGTTACCAACACTTGAAGGACGTTTAGAAATCTTAAAAATTCACTCACGTAGGATGAAATTATCTCCTGAAGTTGATTTAGAGAGTTTGGCAACCATTACAGAAGGAGCATCGGGCGCAGATTTACGCGCCATCTGCATTGAAGCTGGAATGTTTGCACTCCGAGATCAGCGAACGCAAATCGAGCATCGCGATTTTTTACGGGCGATTGATAAAGTTCTTAAAAGAAAAGAAGAAAAAGCTGCCTTTTTTACCTAAAAAGACATTATTTTTTTTATTTTATACCTAAATGTGCGCCAAAAAAGAGAAACTAGAAGAATTTCTTGATAAATTGGAGATTCTCAAAAAAACAAAAGAAATAAATTAGGATTTGATTTTGGGGACATATTTTTTTGTCCATTTGAACTTTCGTGGATCACGTTTAAAGACTAACATGGAAACGCGGCATTTTCGTGAACAAAAACGAAGAACGGACTTATTCGTTCTCACAAACACCATTCCTGTTCCTGGCTCTATTGTGTGACCACAAAACGAACATTCATAACGCGATACCATTTTCTTCACCT
>WAPZ01000509.1 GCA_015520535.1 Candidatus Heimdallarchaeota archaeon | reverse complement strand
GTTTTCTCTCTTATGCCATTGGCATCGCTGTATGACTGCATAATCACCAATTGTCTCTCTAATCGCTTTTAAAATACCCTTTGAGCCATCTATGACAAAGAGAATACCCTGCTCCACATTCAAACCCCTCGACAGTAAATCTTTTAGCAATTGGCCAATGCTATTGGCATTCTCTGTATGGGTCTGGACAAAACCCAAAGGTATTTTTTCCCCTGTTTGGGTAACTCCCATGGCAATGACAATCTGTTCCCTGGCTAAATATTTCCCATCAATGAATATGGCTACAAAACGGTGACCACTTAAGTCTCTTTCTTCAAAGGCCCTTAATTTTTCACTACTTACTTCAATAAATCTCTGACTGATACTTGAACGACTTAATCCAAAACTATCTAACATCTGTTGCACCACTGCCTGATAATCACCAGTACTTAAGCCCAATAAAATCGCTTTCATAACACGCTCATTGGCTTCAGGAAGATGACGTAGACGCTGATAATTCTCTAAAGAAATATTACTTCCCTTTTGCTTATCATAGACTCTTGGCACATCAACACGAATACGCTCATTACCTATTCGAACACTACCGGGATTGTATCCCCAACGGCTATAGCGTCCATTATGGGGCTTCTGATGACTATAACGATCCCCTGATAAACCCGTCACTTCCTCGTCTAATATCTCATTGATTAATAACCGACACAACTCTAAATGATGACCTAATATCTCCAATTTTACATCCATCGGTTGCTCTAATAACCATTTTAATTTCTTGCGATTGATGCCTGTGGGTCTTACATTCATCTGTGAGGTTCCTCCTTGTTTTTATGTTTGCTCGAAAATTGAATATAAAAATCTTTTGGGAGGAACCTCTCCCTTTTTATAAAATTTCAACTAAAAAAAAGATAATGCCTTTAAATCTTTTGAACGTTTTACAATCCTGTAGTCAAAAGATGTAAAATATGATCTTGGTCCGACTAATGTATTTGGGTTTATTCTTTCCATGACTTATAGTACATAGACTTATAGTACCTAACGACCAAGCTCACTGGCGCCAATGGAGCGCAGCGGAATAGCGGTCAGGTGAAGCGAATTGTTAGCTGTTTATCTGAATTATTTTTTCAAACTCGCTTTCATCTACACTGCCTAACAACTGCTCTAATTTATTATGCATTGCATTTCTTAGAGCATTCAATGCATCTAAAGTTGTGTTGCATTTGAATGAAAGTTTCTGTTCAGACAATTTTTTGTCTTCAGGTTCTCTAATAAAACAATCAGCAGATACTAATGACAGGACAGCACCTTTAATGTCTTTCTGCTCATATTCAAAATTCGCACTTATTCTTTCGATAATATCCCCTAAATAGACATCGCAAAATTCCATTTTGTTTTCTGATAAGAATTGTGTTACTTGATAAAGAATGTCAAAAGATGGTAAACGAAAAATAGGAGACCCCTTTGAAAGCAATTGCAGATAATTGTCTGCAGTATGAATTTCGCTCAGTTCCTCCAATGGTTTAACGTCGATGAAATCTGGTAGATTTCTATCTTTGATTAGCAATCTATACTCGCTTGGCGGGTTATGCACCAATTTTATATCTGTGCCCCTCACAATATACCTAATAAAATCAACGAATCTGGTGAAACCATATTTCAAATAATTGAAGCCTTTAATATTATAGGTCAATGCTTGATTATAGATAGAAATATTCATTCCAACATTCTTAAGCAAGTATGCAGCGTCACGATTTTCTTTGAAAAAATGCAGAATTTTACGGGCTTGCCCAAAAACTGCTTCCCTATCTTCAATCTCACTTTGTTGATATTTTTTGGCAAAAGCAATCAAAATGGGATCGGTAAATTCAGCTTTTGATTCTGAAATAATTTCTTCATCATCTTTAGGTTCCTCAATCCAGATAAAATCATCGCAAACTGCTTCAAATATTCTATTAGCAGTTTTTCTATATGCACAACCTATAACCATTTTGCCGTATTCATGGAGCTTTTTTGCAAGAGCTGAGAAGGCACCGTCACCTGAGACGATAACAAATCTTTCTACCGCTGGTTTTGTAAAGGCAATATCTATTGCATCAATAGCCAATTGAATATCAGATGCATTTTTCTGCGGGCCTTTACCGAATCCAAACATCTGTACAGGTTCTACTCCTAGCTCAACAATATCACCTCTCAAAATATTTAAACGAGGATCGCTCCAGTTCGCATAAGCTCTTTGAATTGCAATACCCTCAATATTCTTTTTAGAAATTTCATCAAATATATCTTTTAAGGAAAGACGAGCCAGATAATCTGATTTACCATAACCCCCGATCAAATTTTCAATGTCATACAATATTGCGGTGTTAAATTTCATGTCATTACCCTATACAGCTAACGATAAAGTTCAGCGGCGGCTTTAGCCGTCCGCACGAGTGCTATGTTATACGTATGGTTAGTCTATCTAAAATGACATTCCTTTTCCAAGTGTTGTAAGCTCCCAATAACCACGACCAGACTCTTCGGGGCTTTTAACAAGACCTTTCTTTTTTGCCCGTTCTTTTGCCCAAGCAATGTTATGTTTCCATCTCGGGACACCATTTGCCACGGTCTCCTGATACCAT
>WAPZ01000508.1 GCA_015520535.1 Candidatus Heimdallarchaeota archaeon | reverse complement strand
CCGGAAGACTACCTATTGTAAGACCATCTGAATTACCGGCTGAATTAAAAGAGCTTCTAAACTGGTGCGACGAAATAGCAGACATTGGCGTCCGAACAAACGCTGACAAACCGAACGACACCACGATTGCCATCAACTTTGGAGCAAAAGGTATCGGCCTTGCCCGAACAGAACATCAATTTTTCGAAAAAGAACGCCAACCAATTATGAAAAAAATGATCATGGCAGAAACAACAGAAGAACGCAAAAAATATCTGGATCAATTACTTAAATTCCAAATTGAAGATTTTGTTGGTTTGTTCAAAGCCGCAAAAGGATATCCTGTCATTATACGCTTAATTGACCCACCATTACATGAATTCTTACCAAGCGAAGTCGAATTAGTAGAAAAAATCTACAGAGAAAATCTACCAAAAGATGCAGAAGAATACAAAATCCTAGAACGTGTGCGAACTTTAAAAGAAGCTAATCCGATGCTAGGCTTACGAGGCGTTCGTCTCTGCCTTCTTTACCCCGAAATCGCTGAGATGCAAACACGTGCAATCCTAGAAGCCGCATGCCAAGTTAAAAGAGAAGGATATGAAGTGCATCCAGAAATCATGGTTCCACTCATCAGTACGGCTGAAGAGTTCCAAGAAGCCCGTAAAATTATCGATCAAACCGCTGAAAAAGTCTTTGAAGAACAAAAAATGCGTGTGGATTACAAGGTTGGCACCATGATCGAAATCCCACGTGCCGCCTTAGTTGCTGGCAAAATAGCAGGTGGTGAAAAAGGCGCCGAATTCTTTAGCTTTGGAACAAACGATCTCCATCAGATGACTTTTGGCTTTAGTCGAGATGATGTAGGCAAATTCCTTCCGATGTATATTGAAAAAGGCATTCTCAAAGTCGATCCTTTTGTAACTATTGACGAAGAGGGCACCGGTCGCCTAATGAAAATCTGTGTCGATGAAGGACGTGCCGCACGACCAGATCTTTCAATCGGTATTTGCGGTGAACAAGGTGGCGATCCGCAATCAATCGACTTCTGTTACCGCATTGGACTCGATTATGTAAGTGCCAGTCCGTTCAGAATTCCAGTCGCACGCTTAGCGGCAGCTCAAGCCACTATTCGTCATGGAAAACGTAAAAAGTAACCTCTCTAATTTCAACCATTTTTACCCTCATTATTTTTTCCTTTTTTGACCGATTGTAACTGATCTTAGGATAATCTCCAATTCATGCGTTGTTTGAATTGTTTCTGGTGCGTGAATCAATTTAACTAGATATTCCTCAAATTCTTCAAAAAACAGGTCAATAACAGCTGAGTCCCCTCCGCCAGCAATCATATATTCATAATCCCGTTCTTTGGTTTTTTTTAGCAAATTTATACGTTGTTTCAGCCATTTTAATTTGACTTCCAACGGGATACTGGGATCGCTTAAACGAAACACATTGCTGAGGGTATTCAATTGCACATTTTTTAGTTCTATGGACTCAAAAAACTCAACAGTGCGCAAATTAAAATTGTTTGGATAATTAGAATAATCAAGTTCTTTTTGTCGTAGTATCCAATACCCTCTACTCCACCAATCACGTGTTTTATGATAAAGATCATTAACGACTTTATCTGGAAAGTACACGATTGACTTTAGTGGTTCAATAAGCGATACTAAACCATTGTTTGCGGTTACACGAACCATTTCTTTCAAAATCTTACGAGGGTTAGGAAGATTTGAAAGTACAATATGCGCAGTCACATGATCAAAAGCATTATCATAAAAGGGGATTTCTTCTCCAACAGCTTGAAAAACTGTAACTGAACCATTTTTTAAAAATTTTTTGTTTAGATAAGTCGCTAACACCAAATCGGGCTCAATGGTAGTCAATATAACACTTTTTGGGATTATCTGAGATAAGATGTTTGTAAAAAAACCAGAACCACCACCGATTTCAAGAATTCTTCCTTTTGCTGGAAGTTTTTCCAGTTGAAGGAGTTGCTTAATTTCTTGAAGATTTTTTGGTGAATATTCAAAAAACCGGCCAAAATCCATTTCTTCCGGTAATTGGACAGAACTCCAATAAGAATATTTTTTTTCTTGTGTAGACACCAAAACTCACTTATACCGTTGAATTACATTAAAAAAGAAAAAATTTGTGATTTTGAATTTAAACAAATGCTATATAGTCTAAAAAGAGAGAAAATAGGGGAATGTAAATAGAGGTTAAATTATTCTTCGCTTTTCTCTTCTTCTAAGAAGATTCTCTTTACAAGTTCTTCAGCGTCTTTGAAGACATCCATGTCGCCGATGTAATCAATCAGATATTTTTCATATTTAGTTTCAAACTCTTTAATGAATTGTTTTAATTTTTGTCGAACCTCAGTTGAGGGCTTGTCAGAGAAGACCGCCGCAAACAACCCGACCTTAGGACTAGAATACTCGATAGTTAGGAAGACGTCACCGTGATCGATTGAAGTTAAACGTTCTTGACTCTGAACAGCTTCCTTAGCAAACGAAGAAATCGCAGTAAAGAGACCAGAAACAAGCGACGGGTCGATTTGGCTGGTGCCACGGAATTCGTAGGTAAAAATGGTTCTACCATCTGTTTTCATGACGTGAAGACTATCTAGGACAACTTCTTCATGTGAATATCCAAATTCACGCTGGTACAATTTCAATAAATCTTCAAAATCGGGGATAGAGGTATATCCGAAATTCAAAGCACGATAGATTTCACCAAGATTGTAGGGAAGATTGCGTTTCAGAGCACCAAAAGTTTGAGGTTCGGTACTTGTTGCCAGAATGGTTTCCGATACGATTTTCATTAAACGGATACGGTTATATAAAGGAGGTTCAACAAAGTCTTCAGCCGTAATTATGATATCTAACGGTTTGTGAGCCTTTGTAGTTGTAACTTGAGTTGAACTGACTGGAGATGGTGTTGGCATTGGAGATGGCTCAGATTCTGTTGTTGTTTCTGACTCAGATGAAGGTAGCGGAGTTTCTTGCTCAGCGGATGATGTGGGTACATCAAATCCCAAATCTTTCATTATGTCGCCTAAATCATCAAAACTTTCCGTTGGCTCAGTTTGTGGTGCCGACTCTGGTGCTTCTAATGCTTGGCCGGATTCAGTGGTAGGTTCTTTAGTCGGAACCTCGGCCATCACTTCACTCATAAGATCACCGAGGTCAGAAAAGCTTTCTTCCACGGTAGTTTCTTCTTGTTCGCTTTCTGGTATAGTAGATTCGCCTAGAATGAGGAATCTATAATCTGGATTTTCTTGTAATAGTCGTTCCATTTCTTCGAGTCGTTTTTGGTATTTGCTCCATTCTTTTTTCTCTTTTTGTATAATTTTAGGTGATTCTTTAACAACAAGCCGTAATTTTTGAAAATTGTTCGTCAGCCATTCCACAGTCACTCTGCTTGGATCTAGATCTAAACGTCTTTGATCAACATAAAAATGAAGTAAGTCCCGTAACGCGGGAATATCACTATAGGTGTAACTCAAAATCTGTGTAAGTTGATCTTTATCAATCCCACTTACAGAACTATATTCTGCCAGTGTGGCGCCATCATCGCCGAATGTAGCTCCCATTTGAAAGATCATATTAATTTGCTGCATATAATTCATTAACAGCTGATTTCTTGGTGAGTTGAGATCAAGAACAAGTAGAAAGCGCTCTTGTTCAAATATTAATTCCGTGAACGCAGGAAATACTTTACGTTCGCTATATACATTTTGATGGATGATTCCTTCAATATTAGGATCTGGTACCTTTTGATGTAAAAATCGTTGCCGTAGATAGAAGAAAAGGTATGCATACAAAATCACGGCAGCTGCGGGATGGAATAATTGAAACGGTAATGCAATTGGCTCTAGGAAGAGACGACCATTTCCACGGTAGATGACGGGTATAAAGACTGTTAATGGTACAATTAGTGGTGTGTCTGAAAACAAGCCGAATCGAAGCATTGTTGCAACCCAATAATTGTTCGTACTATTTGTTTGTTCTAAGAGGAAGGAAGAAGTTCCATGAATGCGTCTGAAAACATCTACTATCGAAGTCGGCGCGATGTTGGCGAATAACTCTAGGAAGAGGTTTGAGAAAGCGAACATAACAAGATCAACAAGCAGAAAGATGGGAGCTGCAGCGGGCAAAAATACTGTCGGTAGTGGGAGCCTTCTATCAATGGTAATGTCACTTGGGTAAAAACTCGGCACTGACCGATTGCCAAAGAAAAAACCACTAATATAGGTATACCAGAGATGATTAAGTATCATTTGAATATAAATCCCTAAAACCAGAATGATGGCGGTTGATGCTGCTGACCAAGAAAAACGTCTTAAAACTAAAACTGTTGACGCTAAAAGAACGATAGTTGCAAGAAACAAAGACACATACATAAAATTAAGGTAATGAAAATTTCCTATTGTCAAATTTGCCCAAATAAAATCCGCAAAAATGAGGGTGACAAATTGCAAGATACTGAAAAGAAAGGCGATGGCTAAGGAAAGCAGCAATACCTTTCCGGCGTTTTTCCATTGAATTCTTTTAATTTTAGTACGGATGCCCATCTTTGAAAGCCACTTAGCAAATTCAACCATCTGTGTTAGCATAAAAATTGAAAACGGCTCAAATATATCTAGAAAGACCACGAAAAACATGGCTACCATGATAAAATACACAGCAAAGAAAAGAATCACGGGTAACTGTGCCGGATAATCAATTAGAAAGAGAACAATAGATACTGCTGACATAAACAAGCCCACGGTCGAAACACTTTGCACCATACTTTCATATTGCCGTAAACCGAGTTGTTCACCTCTGATATTAAATTTTGCTGCACGTAATAAGAAAAAGCTATAGACGAACACCGCTAAGTATGCAAAAAATATTTCTAAAAACCAACCGAGTGCAGTACCTGCCAGCAAGCTGGTGCTTTCTCGTTCTCCTAAGATCTTCAGAATGGTCATCAAAAGAAAGAGTGAAATTGGTAAGATCGCAATAATAGTTTTTAGGAAAGTAAGCTCTTCCTTCCATTCTGTACGCAACAAACGCCGCTTGATTGACTCGATCGGATGTTCCACTTCTAAAAACTCAATTTCGCTGAGCACTTCACTGAGTGGCTTTCCTTGCTGCTTCGCACGTCGCCTTAGTTCTCGGAATAAAATGAAGAATGACCCTAACGGCGCAACCACAAAAATAAAGGGCAAAATTTGTATTGGATATACGGCAAAAGATGCGAGAGCATTTAAAAATAATTGAACTTCAAACCGATACAAATTCGTAAAACTCGGATGCCAGACGGTATCCACTATAAAACCCACAGAAGGATCATACGTAACATAATACTCGGGTGGTTTAGATACAAGACTTGGATCTCCGACAATGGTATTTAATAGTGATTGGAAAAGATAGTAGACTCCCCAAAAAACCAAAAACCCATAAAACACCCGACGATAGATACCGTACAGAAGCGCAAATCGGGGGCGCTCCTTTAGATAATTTAAAAGTAATAATCCCAGCCATAAAATAACAATTGGAATTATCATTAGAACAAAACTCAACAAAATTCCAACTGGATTAAAAAGTACATCTGTAAAATCCGCCATTTTTCCCAGCTCACTAATTTTAGTCATCTAAGAATCTTTCACTTCTGTAGCGAAGCTGAAAGTTCACAAATTTATTTTTTTGTCTTTGCAAACGAATTAGTTATCACTTATTTTTAACTAATGCTTGGAATTTGGGATTAAAAATCTTTTTGTACATTAATTATTCGAACAGTTTTTTAAATGATAACGAAACCATTTTATTTGGAAATCTTCCTTATAATTAAGAATGTGTAGACGCATACCTCCACAAAAATGTGTAAGAAGGTCACTTAAGTGCAGAGACACTACAATAA
>WAPZ01000507.1 GCA_015520535.1 Candidatus Heimdallarchaeota archaeon | reverse complement strand
CTACATGAGATTTTATATAATTTTTTATATTTAAATGTTCTTTTAATTTGGGGACATTGAAAGATAAAAGGAAAATATGGGAAAAAATATTATGTTAATTTTAGTCATTTCCGCCAGTGGTTTGTTCAGTTACATTTTCTGCCGTTTCAGCTGCTGATTGTGCCGAACTTTCAGCGGCTTTTTGTCCGCGTTCTTGAAGCCACTTGAGTCCACGTCCTCTTAGGTAATCTAAACCAAAACCGGCTCCAAAACCGGCACCTAAGGCCGCTATGACAGACAAAATTGTCGTGACGATATCCACGGGATTCAAAAGAATATCGATGAAGGAAGATGTTCCTTGGGGTGTAGTGGTTGACGGGGGTTGTGTCGTAGTAGGTGGTTTGCTTACTTGTGGTGTCTGAATAGTAAACACGATGTTAAGTGTGAGTTTATTGCCTGTGTAATCGCTTAGTTCCAATGTAGCATAGTATGTTCCATCAGCATAGGATGTGGGGTCAAACGAGCCAGAAAGGGTCACATGCGTTTCATTTTGTTCGGTAACATTGAGAACGATGCTTCCAACGTTTTGCTGGGTATCATAGTTAAGCAATGTGAGTGTAATAGCGTTTTGATCAAATGGAAGTAAACCACTTTGTCCATCGGAAAGTGTAAGCCCATAATTAAAGGTGTTATTCGATAATAGCCGTCGTCCATAAGAATTCTGAATACGGTTGTCAAAATTCTCTTGTAATTGGCCTTGTGTTGAAACCACGGTCGGAAGGTCATGATCGACTTTAAAGGTGAATTGGGTGGTGTTGGATAAACCGACTAAATCCGTATAGGTAATTGATAATGTCCACGTGGTAGTACTATCCCCATATGCTAACAACTCTGTGATGTTGAGCTCAAACGCAACAGTTACCGCGTAATGAATTTCACGGCCATTTACTGTCGTGATATTTTCATATAAAACGGTGTTTGGAACAGTAAAGCTACCAGTAATTCCGGTACCCGCCAAATTTATGGTTAAACTAGTTGCTGTAAGATTGAATCCAGATATAGCAGCCGTGGTAGCGGTATTATCATCTTTAAACTCAATAGAAACTTTAGCAATCCGAGAAGTCGCCGTTGGGTCATCTGCTTTTATGTAGCCGCTTTGAGAAAGGTTTGCCTTGAGATTTCCTAGATAAGGAGCAGTTATATCTACATAAAAGGTGAAAGTAGTCACATTTTGATTGTTGCTGTTATCTGAAATCGAAAGTGTTATCGTATGGGTTTCTGTGGTGGTGCCAGTAAGATCAATTGCTACCTCATACAATCCGGTTCCACTATTGTAAGACACAGTAAGCTGTGTGGTGCTGTCTAAGGTGGCATTAACTTCATTGACACCCGAATATATGGCTTTATTCGTCGAGTTATCGTTAGGATCAGACACGGAAAAGGCAAAAGTCGCAGCACCCGCTCCCAATACCACCATATTACCTTGCACAACATATGTTCCACTGATCATGTTTGAAAATTCTGCAATTGGTGGGGTATCGTCTATTAACTTCCATTGAATATACAACACGAACACATTACTTGAGGTATTTAATTTTGTGCCATTATCAAGCACATGGTATAGAATTAAAGTATAACTCAGTGTTCCCGCTTGATAGGACGCAGTCTCTGACAACACAATTACAACGTTACCATTAGTATCGGCATTCACACTCGTTGGTGACGGTTGTGTAGAAGAACTATCTAATTTGTAAATGTATTCAAATTGTTTGTCAGAGAGGGCACGATTATAATTATCTTCCACCCGAATATTCAAAGTCACTGATTGGTTGACTCTTGAGCTAGAAGCATTGTCATAAACCATGAGAGTAATAGTGGACGCATTAGAAGCAATTTGTTGCTGGCTTCCATCGCTTGGGTTATATGTACTAAGGGTAAAGTTGTAAGCTACGGATTGATACGTATTCAAATAAATGTCCGTAACATTAGACCGATAAATATCCACACCCGTAACGACAATTTGTATCTGAATTTTGGAATCAGTATATGTAGTTGGAATGAGAACACTTCTAGAAAAGCCTCCGGTATTAAAATCGATGGATGAGGCTATCGTTTGCATGAAATTTCCTGAGCCATCATATAATTTCACGGTCAACGCCGACGCTGTATTCAGTTCTTTCCAACTAAAACGATGTGTTCCTGTTGCACTATTAGTAATGTTTATACCTTGGTCATCTTGCAAAAATCCGGAGATTATCACTGTATCTCCCGCTGCAACTTGAGCACCATTAGTAATTTTCACATTTACATCTACAAAATTGACTTCTGTTATAATAGTGAGATTTACGGGATTATTGAATTGGATGGGTGCAGTAGGTGAGGTTGCATATAACATAATTTGACCCAAAGGTGTATCCGTGGGGAAGGTTAAACTAAATACTTTTGGTGAAGTATCCATATTAAGAGTTTCAAAACCAGTAATTTGGTGGGACTGTCCGTCTGATGTGTTATAATATAAGTTTAAAGTGCCAGTAGCGGCTACGCCGTTTTCATCAACCCATTCTACCTGAAGAGGAACAGTGGTTGTTCCACGATAAATATGCCATATTCCCCCAACTTCAAAAGGTGTCCTTCCAGAACTATCAGTTGGAGTGGACGAGATTGATAAGGTCGTTATTTCGGCTTTTTCTAGTCGTATTTTAAATCTTGCTAAAGCAAAGGCTCCATTATCGTTTCCATTAAGATCGGTTCCATTTAACCAATAACGAAGGACTAGACGATTATTATACATAAAATCTTTCGTTTTCACTGAGGCATTCAAAAGGAAATAATAATTTCCTGAAACAACCGGAAGTGCATCTTTTGATTGAACTTTAAAGGTCACACGGCCGTTCGCATCTGTAATTGCCCAAGCTTGGGAAACAATTGTAAAGTTTGCAGTGGTATTAGCGTCAACTATCTGGAGGGTTATATTATAACCTTCTAACTTGAAATTAGTATTATTCACTAAGTTAAGCTCCGCAACGATGGTCGAATTTGTTCCTTTGGCAACAATGCTTGGTGTCACAGAAACAACGTCGATTTTGGCAAACAAGTATTTTGGTTTTACATAAACGGTTTTCGTTATACTCGTATATGAGCTTTGAGAACGGTTAAAACCAATATTTACTGTTTCACCAACTAACCACCGTGAACCTATAACACCAAGATTGTAAGTCGTGAGTACAATGTCAAACGTAAAATCAGACAAATTCAATGAGTTGGGATAGTTAATCTTGATAGTAAAATTAAAGATGCCGTCTGATGTAGTATTATAGTAATTTGAATCGGAAACATATTGTTGCAAACTAGGATCAAGCGTTACCACAAAATCATTTTGAGCCAGACTTCCAACGTTTAATGTAAGATTAACCGGTATATCTGAAAGTGGTGTATTTGTTGCATTATTATAAACTCTGTAGGAAAAATACATGGTTTCTCCGGGGCGTGGAATGGTAGTATTCTGTGTGATTTTTTGAAACTTGACAAATTCATAGGGTGATCGGATAGCAAAAGTAAAGTTGCCATCTGTCCAAGTATCAAACCATCCAGCTTGATCAGCGGGTGTAGTGGTATTGCCATGTTCTACTCCGATGATATTATCATTAGACGGATCGGTTAAATTGAATACGATTTGAACGCGAAAACCGCCCGTTGGGAAAAGCTCATTGAAGTTTTGTGGTTCTTCAGTAATACTATATGTTGCCACTAGATAATAGTAGGCGTAGCCACTGGCATCTGTATAACCAGTTCTGGTGTTATTATCATACGTAATATTGTCGACTGTTAAGTTTACACCTGTGGGGAGCTTATCTAGGGGAATAACTTCATAAGGAATATTAGCCAGTGGTTCGGCAGCGTTGAGATTTGCAGTTAAAAATACTCGTACTTGAAGGATCGCATCGGGCGACATATATGCGGTTAGTTGATTTACCTGTTTAGTTGTTCCCGCAAGAGTCGTTAATTGGTAGTCGTAAATTTGAGCAATTTTATAATCCGGATCTTCAGAATAGACAAAAGAAGCTGTGAAGATTTGAGTGTTTGAACTAGCACCGACAACATAATAATGACTAGTTCCCGGCGTGGGATTACCTTCCGGTGGGAGTGTAGTGTCGGTGAGGTCTACCGTCCAATTCACATAAAAGACGTCGGGTAGATACACATCAGGATAGGGCATGGTCACACGTATTTTTATATAACCATTTGAATCTGTAAGTGCATATCCAAAACTATCAGGTACTGCATCTATAAATTCAATAGTTCCCGAAGTGGGAGCATCAAACAGGGTAGCATTGACGCGGACGTTAGCAAGTGGATATTCTTGGTTGTTCCAGATGCTAGTGGCATAGACTTGGTATGTGTAGTTAATTTCCCATACAGTGGGTTGACTGAAGTTTTGTTGCGGGGTTGCTGAAATTAATCTGATATTCGCTTTATCAGGTGTAGTGACTACTTTAAAGGTGGCATTTATAGTGGAGGTTTCTTGTCCGGGATCATTGCCAATATAGCTAGTTCCACTAAAATTGGCTTTCAGTTCAAACCGATAATCTCCGACAGGTGTAGTTGTTGAGGTATAGATGGTGATTTGAACGGAACCTGTGGTATCAGTTTGCGTAACGGGGTTGTTATTTTGATCACGGACTGTAACTCCAATAGTGCCGCTGTTTGACTCGGTATATGGGGTGTTACTACTATCATAAAGTGTCCATGAAAGAGGTATGGCTTCATTAACATTAGATGTGGTTCCCGCAAGACGTACATTGAAGGTTCCACTGACTTTTAGTCCCGCCCATACTTCATTGGAATTATTATAGGTGTTTTGTAGTGCGGGAGTGGAGCTCGCTACGATTTCAGCGGTAGAGCCGATGCGAATGGTAGTTGAGACATTGTATGGAGGTAAGTTTTGGAAAGGAGTGCCATCATATTTACTAGAATTAACAAACTCCGTTATAATAGCATTTTGGCCGTCGCTTAATCCATATTTTGCCCAATCACTTTTGGGGGGCAATCTAAAACTGCCTTTATAGTATCCGGCGTCAATATCGTCGGGTTCAATGAAGCTTCCGCTGGCATCCGTTTGGTCATCTATATAGTTATTATTGGTGTCGGTACCATTAGTTTTTGGTGGACTGCCGCCCGTGTAATAAGTGTTATCTAACGGAACATCATTGATGAAAATTTCCACATCAACACCAACGGGATGGAGATTGGTAACTATGTTACCATCAACTATGTAGGTGAAATTGACTTTGCCGGAAAATGCAATAAGGTCATTTTCTGTAAAAAACTTACTGGTATCATTAGTGATGCTGGCACGTGGTAGGTGTGTAGTTGGGCTTTTAGCACTTTTATCAGCATTATTCATGTGATGATATGCGTTGTTTTTAGAAGTGACGGCATTTTTCCCACGATTGTTGATATTGGTTGTGGTTAATAGATTAGAAGAAAGGGTGACCAGTGCAATTATTTGAAAGGCCATGAGAAATAACACGATAATAGCTACTACATTAAATTTATTAAGGCGTTTAACCATTTATTCCCCACCTAATTACTTTACCTCAAAAAATCTGGGTTGTACGATGTTGTGTAAGACTCTAAATATAATCTTCTTTTATAAAGGATAAAACCATCGATAAATTGTCCAAGCTTTACTGTATTTAAAATAATTTTTGTAAAATATAAGGTTTACTGAATTATTGTGGTATCCCTAGTGAATTATTAAGGATTATCTTTTTCTACGAATATGCTATTAACGGTTTTGAAAAGAATTAATTAATGTTTCCAGCATTAAAATCTATCCATAAATTT
>WAPZ01000506.1 GCA_015520535.1 Candidatus Heimdallarchaeota archaeon | reverse complement strand
TGAGGTCTGGGGGAATGCAGGTAATTGACGTTAAGTGAAATGTCCAAGCCCACTTTGAAGAAAAAGGATTTAAAAATGTCTGATGAAAAACTGGAAACAATACTGAGACAACCGTGAGGGGGAAAAGAGAATGATGATGGAATCTGTTGGCGGGCTTGAGCGCTCTGCGGCAACTTTGTTGTCTTGCCCCGCTTCGCTCGCTCACTTAACAGCGATAAACGGTTCGTCTTCGGCTCACCCAAACCCACTTTGCGGCCTTCATTTATCCGCAACAGTAGGCGATATTTTGCATTTCAAAGGAAATGAGGTATATAAATGAGAGAAGCACTACTTAAAACGGGAGCGGACATTTATCAGTATTTAATTGAAGAAGGAGGTTTAGATCCTAAATTTTATGACAAACAATTTGTGGCAGATTTATGTGCATATCTTGGATTTCATAAAGGTTGCGATTTAAAGAAAAAATTGAAGACAACATCCCCTGAGAAATTTATGGAAGCATTCTTTAAAGCTTTGGAACCTTACGCTCAAATGATGAGTGATTTATGTGTTTTCTTTTATAAACATCGTATCAAGAAGACAAATCGAAGTATGAAAATACTTTTTGATTTTGGAAAAGGTATAGAGGATTTGGAGTTTGATTTAAACCATTTTAGAGAAATTCTATGGAAATACAAACGTATTAGAAGCAGAATAACAATATATAGTTTAAATATCAAAGATTTATGGAAGCTTGTAAAAATTTTTAGGAACTGGTGGTCTATTAATGAAATTCGGAATAAAGTAGTTATGCGATGGCTTATTGATTATGAACGTGGGGTATTCCGCGATCCTGGGCCAGTGTACATTGAGTTGCTGCATCAAACACAAGAAGAAGTGCTCAGAAAATCCATTAAAGCGTGGGTTGATATTGTAGAAGCTATCAGAAAAATTTCATTTAAACGGAGTGATTTAAAAAAATTTATTTCGCAAGGCATTAAGAGAAAAAAGGATGAAGCTTTGCCTGAGACATATCGGGTGTTGGAGCTACCTGAATTTGAAGATTGGTCTCCTAATGATTTAGCATATTTAGATGATGACCAGTGGTCTTATACTTTTTTAAAGGGGATTGCGGCTTTCTTAGAAAATTGTTCTCCAACTGAAGATTGTTATTTGGTAGTTATAGAAAATCTTAAACAATTTTTTGATAAAATACCACATGCACACATAGAAACAGAAGATTTAATCAAGAAATTTTTGGAGATTTTAAATCTTCCGATATGGAGAAGACGGCATGAATTATACCAAGCATGGGTACTTACTCAAGTTGACAAAGCTTTAGAGGACTATGAAAGAATTGTGCATCATGTAAATGGCAATTTAGTATTTAGATTTTCAGGAACTCACATTGCATCTTTTGAAACCATAAACGGGAGATTGCATCTTTGGTCAGAGTTGAGAAGTCCATTGAAGAAACCAGTTGGTAAATCCCGCAAAAAGGGAATTCAACCCGATTATAGGATAACATATGAACCTATTTCAGAGCCTACAAAAACTTTAATTACTATAGAATGTAAGCAGTATAGATATCCTTCTCTGAAAAATTTTTCAGATGCAATAATTGATTATGCCAAAGGATGTCCTAATTCTAAAATTATATTAGTCAACTACGGTAAAATCCCAGAAAAAATATATAAAAATATTCCATCAGATATTCGCTCAAGAATAAGAATTATAGGAAATTTTCAACCACTTAGAAAAGAGAAACTTGAAGAATTTGGGAATATTATAAAAAAAATTGTGCCCCCTCCTATATCCAAAAGACATAAAATAATAGAAACCATCTTTGATTTAATTGCGGTGGATGTATCAGGTTCAATGAATGACGACTTTTCTCAAGATTATGTGAAAAATTTAATACGAATAATGGTAGAAACCTCACCTAATGCAAAACTTTTAGCTATAGATACAGGTATAAAAAAACAATGGGAAAAAGCAGAAGACGGACTTGAAGAACTTTTTGGATTACCTAAAAATGGAGGTACAAACATACCAAAGGCTTTAAGAGACCAAAATATAACAAAAGCTGTGGTCATAACGGATGAAGATGGCGCTCAACAGTTGATAAATTCAGGTATAATGCCATATTTGTTAATAGTGTTATTATCAGACGAAAAATGGAATGAAAAACTCAGTAATATATTTGACTTACATTTAACCGTCAGATATGGTGTAAAAAAGCATGTTCACTTTATATTTTTTAGAGAATAGCAAAATCGCCTAATAAGCGTGGCATCTGGCTTCATACTTCCGTACATCGCCCAAATTCAACATTACAGCTGGACTTCAGATATACTCAGAACATTAAGTGAAATCCGCCGCTATGAAAAGAATTAAAACCGAGAATGAAATAATAATTTAGGTGGCAAAGCCCAAATTTGCCCTTCCGGGCAAACTTCTATCCGCTAACCGTTAGGCAACATAGCCATGAGGTGGTAAGCAAATGAAAGAACAAGACTTCCATTATTTTATAAAGTGTTTAGTAAAGGCTACTGAAAACATAGATGCCTTCTATTTTCAATTACCTGTTGCAGAAGGCGATGAGCCTATATATAGAGAACGAGTTTACTGCTATGAACTTTACCATCAGTTGCGCTGTATGTTAGGTAATGGCTTTCCCTACAAACTGAGTGGGGAAGTTGATAAGAGCGGACATCCTATCATCAGAAATGCCAAAAAACCAGATTTTATTGTTCATAGACCAGGTGATATGGAACACAATCTTGTAGTAATTGAGGTAAAACCAGTAACCGTAAAGGATAGGTTAGACGAATTAAGGAAAGATATAAACACTCTTAAATGGTTTTTGAATAAAGCCAAGTACTATAGAGCTATAATGTTAATATACGGCAATATTAATGGTGTCTTACCAGAGAATATTAAGTGTGGTATCCCAAAATCATTTCCCAACTTTTATAAGTCTTGCATGGCTAAGCTTACTCCAGCGAAGGTCAGGTGGATCATCAAGCAGAAGGAGCGAGGCGAGCTAACCACTGAGCAG
>WAPZ01000505.1 GCA_015520535.1 Candidatus Heimdallarchaeota archaeon | reverse complement strand
GACGGGTAGGTTACTAACCAGTGAACGTTTCCAATACCAACAATAAAACAGAAAATCATCAAAGCAAAAAGAATTTTTTCTGGCTTTCGTGCTTGTCTAAATCCTTTATAAACTTTTAACATATCGTTGCCAGATTGATAATCGAGATTGTTTTTTACAGTTCGGTGAAGATTAACTAGGTAGAATTCAAGTGCAAAATTAAGAACAATAAGAGCAATCTCCATAAGAACAACAAACATTATTCCAGCAAGAAAATATTTAATTGATATGATTCTGAGAAAACCATCAACTAGAGAATTGAAAAACTCCATTGTTACCTCCTAGTGTTGACTTTTTGTACACGTTATTTACAATACAAGGAAAGGGTAAATATATCAACAGAAGAGCATACTATGGGCAAGGTTATCAAATTTCCAGCTGATAGGTTGAGCAAACTTCAAGGGCCATGGCCTTTTGATTATCTTGGTTTCAAATCGCTCAATCAGAGCGATAGGGCAAAGTTGTGGAACATTCTTCGGCAAGTAGATCCGTGGAAACATTTTTCATTAATGAAACGACAATATTCACAGCGATAGCATCGGAACAAAATACTCAAGATTTTCAGATATTTTTTTCAATTGGTACTTTCCGAGATATTTGACAAATTCGAAATGATTGTATTTCTTTTTTCTGTTAAACTCTTTTACAACTGTTTTCACGATCAGTTTTTGGATTTCTTCAGGTTGGCGAGTTAAATCAATCAACATCATATTCTCGTTGAATAAATCTTTCACTTTATATTCAACACCGTTGTGATCACTCCATGTTTCATTCATTAAATTTTCCCTTTCGAATGGATCTTGATATGCTTTTCTGATTCTTGTTTTTCTAACACGGGGTAAAGCACACTGAATGTTATCTGAAGGATCTCCTTTTAGAGCTTTTTCAAACAAGAACAAATCAACATCACCGTTCCATTGATCGAGCGTTCGTTCTTTTCCTGTATTAATATCAATAACTGTAACGTTATCAAATCGTAACAACTGAATCATGTCTTGGTCCGAAGATAGAACAACAATTGAGGAATTGGGATCTTCTATACCGAGATATTCAATTGTTCCAGCTATTAAATCGTCTGCCTCAAGCGATTCTTTTGCTAGAACGATCATTGTTGTGTGTTCTTTAAGAATTTTTTCAAATTCGTTGATGTGGTTAATAAATTTGAAAAATTTTTCCTTTTGCTTTTCCGTCATATTCTGACGGCGTTGACCTTTGTATACTTTTTTTGTCGTTGCTTCTTTTGACAGTGTATATTCTTTTCTCCAATTGTTTGGTTTGTCGAGACAAACAATTATTTTCTTTTTTGGCTTAAATTTTTTATAATATGAGTTCATAGTCATTAATCCAGTGTGATGTGCAAGACCAACCACATCATCCGGATCGTTATTTTTTGCGTGCGCGAAGTATGTTTTATATAAGACGTTTGTTAAATCAAAAATTAGATAATCACACGAACTATTCATAATTAGACTTTTTCTTCGATGTTGTAGCTTTCTGTGGTTCTTCCTCTTCGTGAACAATGTCATATAATACATTAATTATCCACTTTTGAACTAACTCTTCGTCGTTTATTCCTGTATAACCGTTTTCACGAAGCATTTTGATAAATGCAGAATTCCATTCTAGTTCGATCCGAGCACCACCATTTGGTTCCTCGTGCCAACCAGTTATATCAACCCACGGGTCGGGGGATTCCAACATTTTCTTTACATATTCTTCGTGCTTCTTTTTTTCTTCTTCACGCCTTTGTTCTTCTATAGCACGTTGGAGTTCTTGTTCGTTTTTTAACTCTTCGAGAATCTGATTTTTTACTTCTTGATATAACTCTTGTTTTATTTGTTCTCTAAGTTCATCTATATTAATGTTACTTGATTTTTGGCGCGCCATTTCGTTACCCTCCTTATAATATTGGTAGTATATAGTAACTCAATGATTGTTTGTATATGAATTTAGCCGTACCTTTTTCTCCAATTACAATTGTGTTGTCTATCTCTTTGTTTGTTATCGATTTGAGAAAATATTCGGCAGGATATTTAAACACAAATTCATTTGAAACATCGTTTGTTAGTTTAAAAGGTTGATCAATCTCAATACTATCATTTCGATGATTTATTACTTTAATAATAGGATTGTTTTTTCTGATAATCAAGTTTATTGTTGGTTTTTGTGTTTGTTTTGACGATATTGCTCTATATCCACGTTCAATTATCGAAATTTTATCTTTGTCAATTTCTATTGTTGCGACTTCTTGATCTTTTACTTTTTTCGGAGCTTTAATCGTAACAGGATTACTTCCGTTAAAAGTAATCTTTGTTGTCTCGTTGGACATTTGTATCTGTCGAATAATTTCTCCCTTTACAGTTAAATCAATCTCACATCGGTCGTCAAATAAATTAAGATAATCTTTTAATTGATATGTTGGAGATATTGCAAGAAGGGTGTTTTTGGGCAGATTCAAATCAACTGTAGACAACAAAACAACATTACGCTCCGTATTAATTCCACGGACTTTACTGTCGCCATTTGTTTCTATTATTAAATCGTCTATATTAAACGTTGTTGCAATATTAACAACCGATTTTAAGTTTTCAATATTCATAACACGTTCCTGTAGTATAGTTATTTCAGAACTCTAATAGTGTATCTACGAATAACGATTGTTTTGTTGGAGATTTTTTACCAACAGCTTTTAATACATTTTCAAGCGGATTG
>WAPZ01000504.1 GCA_015520535.1 Candidatus Heimdallarchaeota archaeon | reverse complement strand
TGTATAAGAGACAGAAACCAGAGTAGCACAAATATTGATGATGAAGAATTAAAAGAAATTGTTGAAAATATTGTATCCACATATAAAGGAATTCCTGATCAGACGGTGTTTGGCGACCTTTTATATCACGAACTTGAACGGAGATATAAAGACTTTAATGAAGAAACGCTAGCTGAAGCATGGAAAATTGGAATGAGAATTTTCAAAGAAGAGCATGGTGATGATATAGACGAGCTCGATGATTCAGAATTTAGTTATGATGACACAGAACATGAAGAAAACGATTTTAGTTTGAAAAACCTCACTGAAGACGAAATTGACAGAATAGTTGATTATGTTTATGATACAGTTAAGAACACAAAAAATCTTGACGAGCCGTCAATCAAAGAAGCGATCGGGTTAGCACTAGAAGACGTTCCTGGTTACGAAATTACACCACCTGAAGTAACCGACGAAATTATCGAAAAAATTTATAACCGATTTGTTGAATTACATGGAACACATGTAGGTATTAGGTAAAATGGAAACATACAAACTCGAATTATCGAAAGAAGAGTTAAAAAATTTGCAGTTGTTGATACTTGGCAGATTAATAGAAATCAATGAAAAAATAAAAAGACAACCGGAATTAAAACCGGTTTTGGAAAAAGAATTCAATAATATTTCTAAAGTTGTCGAACGGATGAAAACATCCGTTAAATGATCAGTTAGTTCACTAAATTTTGAATTTTGATTTCAGCATATCGCGGAGAGTTAACTATTGTTTCAATCACACGTAATGTGATATCTTTATCATTTATAGTATCAAGATCTGTTTTCATCAGATAATCCAAAATTACGGGGTTAAACCCAGAAATGTTGATCCAATTTGTTCCATCAATTACTGTTGTCTGGAAAGAAGCATTTTTTGAAGCATATAATGTATTGACATTCCAGAACACTAATTGTGGAAGTTCAACACCAGCATTCTGATATTTTTCCTTAATTGTTTCAAACACTGTTTTCCATGTATTCTCCACACCACAACAATAGTCAAACTGCATGTCACTGATTATATAAACTCTCTTCGGGACGTCATCTTTGTTCGAATTTAATGCTGCGTTTAAAATCATATCAAAAACACGTTCTATATTTGTGTTCGCCCCCCATGAAGAATTAGTCATTAGGTTATAAAGTCTATCAACAATATTATCTCCATCGCAGTCGATTAATTGTGGATATTCTGAAAATGTAATCACTTTGTTAGCAAAACAACCTTTGGCTCGTTCAGCAAAGTATAAACCCAGTGCCGTAGAAACGGAAATTGGTGTCGGTAAGCCACAAAACATCGAACCTGAAGTATCAATTACAGCAATAGCATTATTATCGCTAGACGTCTTTGTTAGATTCTCCCATAATTGTTGATAAAAATCTTTATCTATTGTGTTTAATATTTTCTCAATTATGTTTTTTGCGGCTTTTTGTCTTTTCACACAATGCGTAGAAGACAGACATTCGTCGACAGATATTGAAAGATCGTCAAAAGTAAGCATGTAAAATAAATCCTGTTGTTCGTCGTCAATATTCTCGGCAATTCTTTTGTTTATTTCATTAATAATTTGATCAATTATTTGGTGCGGATAACCAACGGAAAAATTTAACTTTTTCTTGCCTTCCTGTACTTGTTCGATATACCGATTAAATTTATCAGGTGTATGTCTATAAAA
This sequence comes from Candidatus Heimdallarchaeota archaeon, assembly GCA_015520535.1. Taxonomy (GTDB): domain Archaea; phylum Asgardarchaeota; class Heimdallarchaeia; order Hodarchaeales; family S146-22; genus S146-22. The sequence continues at coordinate 1,797 of WAPZ01000504.1, read as the reverse complement.
AGCGTTTTTGTAGCGTAACATTGCAAGAGATGGGACACGTTCGAACTCGATTTCGTCCCATCGATTAGCAGACATTAGCTGTTCAACAACACGAAGATACTTTCGTAAATGTGTTAGTATTTTTCGATACTCACGTGGAGTATAACCAAGATATTCTCTAACGATTCGACCATATCGCCGTGTTGTTTTTGATGAAGCGTTTTCTGAAGGAAGCCACTTCGCAAGCAATGAGATTGGTTTCTGATTTTTGAAGTTTGAAATATCATTATTTAATTGATGTTTAATTGTTTCCAAAACATAGTTTTTAGCCGGTGTATCTAGCAAACATAGAATGTCATCCCAACGACCATAGATAGGAACATATATGAGAAGTTGTTTTAATAAACGCAGATTTGTATTTGCAAGATGTATGAGGGTTTTTCGAAAAGAATTTCTAATTCCTTGACCACCTCTGACGTCACGTAGGTAAAACATCAAACGAATTGTTGTTTGAGGATCAGTATTAAACGCTTTTTCGAAAAGCTCTTCGATATTATCAGGATCGTATGATCCACCACAAATAACAAAATAATCGACAAGCGGATCTAGAGAAGATTTGTAACCAATTCCTCTGTTTTCTGTCAGCCCTTTATTACTTTCATTAACAAGGCTCGTTAGAAACGTGTTATTCATTACATCCTCCGTATAGTAGCTAGGCGCACACTATCACGTCCTCGCGTAGTAACTATTGCTGTTCGCGCCTAAAACCTTCTAGTTAAATTTTATCTTAAACCCTAATATAAAGGCAACAGATAGTTGGCGGAGGAGGTGGGATTCGAACCCACGAAAGGGGATTAACCCTTTACTCCCTTAGCAGGGGAGCGCCTTCAACCGCTCGGCCACTCCTCCTTGGAGCGGGCAACCGGGCTCGAACCGGCGACCTACAGCTTGGCAAGCTGTTGCTCTACCAACTGAGCTATGCCCGCAGACATTGATACGGGCGGTGGGATTCGAACCCACACTATACCAACGTTGACGTTCTACCACCATTGAACTACATCCGTAGATATCGGAACGGATGGTGGGATTCGAACCCACATCGTAACAACGCTGGCGTTCTACCATCATTAAACTACACCCGCATACATTGGAGCGGGTGATGGGAATCGAACCCACATCATCAGCTTGGAAGGCTGAGGTTCTACCATTGAACTACACCCGCAAAATTTTCTTGAAGTATTTAGCTAACCATTTTTTCTTGTTTTTTGTATCATCTGTAAAACAGGCTTCATGAGGCAATATACAATATAATTCATTAACTAAGATAAAATCAACCATTCCTCCAAAATTCAATACTTTTTCATATAAATTCCGTGTTAAAAAACACACGATTTCATCTTTATAGTTAGGTTCACGTCCAGTACGTTGAACAAAGTCTTTTATTGCGTTAATTCTAGCGTCAACAATGTTGTTGCCTTTTCCTATAGCATACACAAGAGAAGATCGCCTATCAATAACGCTTGCATAAAAACAATTTGCAGGTTCAATGTATAAGTATTTCCGTGTAACCAATTCCGTTTTGATTTGATAAAACCTCCAGTATTTGAGCTATATCAATTTCTTGCTACTATAACGGTAATAGTAGTATAATATTTTTTGATTTCAACTGTTGAAAAGGAGCATGATATGACCAATTTGGATACTGTTATGAGTCAATTTAGAGAGTTAGATAACCGTTTGAAAAGAAAGGAAAAAATACTCCAAGTAGCAGTAAAAAGATTAGATATAATTGATACCACAACAAAATATCTTGAGAAT
>WAPZ01000503.1 GCA_015520535.1 Candidatus Heimdallarchaeota archaeon | reverse complement strand
TGTAAAAATAGTCCAATGTCAAAAATAGGGCGCTTAGTGAAATCATCAGAATTAGGAACCTTTTGTTATTTATACGAAGAAGAGTTGTCAGGCCTACTGCAAAAATAATTGACAAAACTAACGTTAGTAAATAAATTTCTTCAAGGCTGAGGTATATTCCCAATGAAAGGCCGCTATCTCCACCGCCATGTGCTAAAGATGTACTTGTTGGAAAAATAACAGTTTGAACAAGTCCTAATATAATAATTAGACCTAGTAATAGTTGTTTTTTTCGTTTCATTGGTTGTCCCACTTTACTGAACTGTGTGGAAGAAAATGTCAACTAACATGTGGAATAACAAAATCACAAATAATACAAATGCTACAACAACAGCATATCGTGCTACACTTACTAATCGTTCGAAATCGTTAATCGTTAATTCTATTGTATTTGAGTTTGTCATTTTTATACCAACTTAAACCAGGGTTTTATCTAATTTCATGTAAAATTTGTTTTTTTTAACTTAAAAGCTTTTTGAAAGAAATTACATGCGGTATATTAAACTTAATTGTGTAATTACGGAAAAAAAGTTCTTTAAAGATTAAAAAGAAACAATAAAAGAAAATAAGAGAAAATTTAGTTAATCTACATGAATTTAACTTAGATTCTGGGTCCAATTGGCCAGCGTTGTGCTAAGACTATAAACGTCACGATATAGAAAACTGCAAAGAGGAACATAAAGATCAGGCCAAGTGTTAACGTTCCCGGTGCCTCTAATCTGGTATGATTACCATTTGATTCTTCCGTTTGTGGCTCTGGTATTTTTGAAGACCAATCACCTTCTTTTGGTAAGGATTCACCAAAGAATAGAGAGAGAACCATTATTGCTACGTAAATGGCACCGCCGATTACCGCAATTATTGCACCGATACCAAGAAGCCAAAGGCCTGCATCCCACGGTGGAATTGCTACTCCTTGGTTAAGATAATATTCATAGGTTGATGTGCGACGTGGTGCACCGAGGACACCAGCTACAAACATCCCAATTGCTAGGATACCTAAGCCAATTCCATAGATGTGTGGTTGCCATGATGCTAGTTTTTTGAACATGATTTTTTTCCGCGGTATAAGTTCCATGAAGTAATAAGACAGTCCCATAAACGCAATCGTTGTTCCTGCTACAACGGTAAGATGGAAGTGTGCATTAATTCGTAAAGTGTTGTGTGTGATCATGTTTAATTGATATGTTCCTTGAATTGACCCTAGAATTCCACCAAATCCAAAGAGAAGAATACTCCAAAATAACGCTCCAATACCGGGTTCATTCCAGGGCAATGCTTTAATCCAACTGAAAAGACCGTCTCCAGCTTTACCTTCTTCGCGCATTTTTTTCTCCATAGCGCCGGGTATGACAAATGCATGGATTAGAGAAGGAACGGCTAAACCCAAAGCTAAAATAGTAGCATTTACCATTTTAAATGGCATTGAATAAGCTGGGTCTACGATGAGGTGATGAGTGGCTACAGGTACAGTGAATATGAGATAACATAGAAATGCAAATCGTGAATACTTTTCATTTAACGGTTTTGCGCCGAGTGTTACAGCTATAAGTGCATACCAAACAGCTGCAGTCGCTGATATGTTAATATACTGGGCAGTATGTCCAAAACCCCAAAATAACTGTTTCCAAAGGTCAGCATCAAAGAACCCAGAATAGGCTATTGATGTGGTGAGGTTTTGAAGGGTGGGGTTTTGAATGGAATAGATAAGTGCTACGACCATCACAACTGCGCCATTAAGAATTGCTTGAACTGCAATAACAACCGCAATAAAAACACCATATACTGTCAACGGCAAGCTGTCATATGGATATGAGCCATTCTTTTTGGCTAAATAGATTGTCAAGAAGAAGTTTACGCCTGCTAATAGAACACCTACAGCAAAGATAATGTATCCAAGATAAAACTTAGGATCAGCTACTAATGGCATATAAGCTGTAAACATTACTGTTGAGGCTGGTTCAAAAAGTACGGTATATTCAAGCATCAATGCACCAAGAAGCATTAAAGCAAAGGCTATCCACCCTAAGGGGACGGAAGCTAGGCGTGAATTCAAAAGTGCCGTTGATACAAAATAAACAGCTGCAATTTCAAAAAAAACGATCCATAAAATTAGCATATTGATTCCATGAAGCGTTACAATTGTATAATACATTTGATCGGAAAGTATATTTAGTGCTGGCATTTTATGTAGTCCCATTAGCAATGCTGCAAAGCCACCAATTGATAAAAAGATTATTGCAGCTACAGCATTGATAGTCATCAACGGCTCGGCCTTTTTGTGGACTCGAAACGACGTTACGGGACATACACGAAATTCATCTTTACTATAATTAAACTGAATTGTTGCCATATTTCATCCTCCATTCTTTTCTTAATTTAATTAAACAACTTCTAAAAATCCGATCATGTTTTGATGTCCAACACCACAGTACTCATTGCAGATAATTAGAAAGAGACCTGTTTGCTGTGGAGTGATATCTACAATGTAATCATATTCAGGTACTACTTGCAACATAATAGCTTGCTCAAGAATTTCGAAACCGTGCATAACATCTTTGCCGTATAAGTGGAGGCGGTAACTTCCACCTTTTTCCAATTGAAAACCTTGATAGAGCGTCCCATCAGATCCTACAACGCGCCACTGGAAGCGCTCAGCCACTAAGTATACATCAGAACCGGGACTGAATCTTAGTCCTTGTACATTATTACTGAGCGTTACCTTTGTCGCCTGTGTGTTTGCGGTAGCTTGATTGATGTAGTCATCATAACTTAATTTTTCAAATTTCTCTGGTGGGTTTTGCTTCCCTATAACTAACCAACCGACAGTAATTACACCCATCATTAGAATCATCACTATG
>WAPZ01000502.1 GCA_015520535.1 Candidatus Heimdallarchaeota archaeon | reverse complement strand
GCATAAATAAGTGTAAAGAAAGCTAAAATTACAATAAGAAAGGAAAATAACTGAATTTTCGAAAAAAAAGCTGCAAAGATCCATCCAATCAATGGAATGCGAAACACCACTTTTCCTTGGATCACGCTAAAAGGATAAAACGTAACAGAAATATTGGCATTAAGCGTGGGGTCAAAGACTTTGGAATTAACGATTATGTTCTGTGTTCTTTCTATGTATTCTATAAAATCTGGTTGTGGATTTGCATCACCTTTAAACGCAAAATAATAAGATCCATTAATTTGGCGAATGCTATAAATTCGATGGATTGTCGTAAAGCCAAAAGGATGGCGGTAGACAACAACATCGCCAATGGCTAATCGCTCTGGTGTCAGATGAGTACGTTGAACTAAAATGAGGTCACCGGTCCAAAATGACGGACTCATAGAATCTGATAATACTATTTGCCAATTATAACCAAAAAAATAAGGAACAAACATGGTTATAGAAAGAATTAAGAGAATAAAAACGGAAAAAAAGTAAAGTACAACTTTTTTATAAGATCGTGTCATATTGTCTCCTTAAAAAAATCTCTAGCGTAAATATTGTGCTGCGCCCAGAACATTGCCACTCAAGAACAATGTGATAGCAAAAAGTACGAACAAAAAGGCGCCTAGCATAATTAATGCGGTTTTCCAAGAAATATCGTCTAAATTAAGGCTAAAATCTGAATTTCTAATCATTTTCTATCCCCATGTGTTCATACTATTTCATCCTTTTAACTCTTTTCTTTATCACAAACTAGAGTCGTGTGAAGCACATGATTTATAGTAGAAAGTTCTCGATTTGAGAGCTGATAGAGTTTCAATATTTCGCATTCTAGGCGTGTAAGAAGCTCTGAATTAATTTTTTTACTGTGAGTATGATGGTGTCGTTGATAGATAAGGTGTTCAGTCAGGTTACAAATCTTCTGATGTGTTTTTTTTGATGGAAGGATAAGTGGGAGTTGGTTCACATTTTCAAGGAGTATACGCGGAAAAAGTGCCTTATCATGGAACATAATATAATAATAGAAGTCCATTAAGGTGGAATTAAGGATTGCAAGAATGAATCGAGCATCGATTTCAGATGAAGTAATTATAAGGTTATACACAGACTGTGCAGTAACATAGATACCTTGAATATCTAAGGCAGCATGGAGTCGCGTTCCTAGTTGTCGAAGAACAATTTTTTGCTGGAAGTACCCCTTCTTTTTAAGGTTTTTCTCATTAATAAAAAAGGTTGTCGGAATAATTTCGAATTTTTTGATATGTTGTCCAAAAAGGATCGGTTTAAAATGTACATTCTTTTTCTCCGAAATAATATATGGTGATTTTTTCCCCAGTTCTTCCCCACGAAAAGCATGAATAAACTCACCTAGAGGATAGGAGTTATGAGTGATTTTTTCAATTACGTTGAGGGACTCAACACTAGCAAAGATGAATTTTTTCTTCGGCGTCTTTAGGTAAAAATGCTGTGGAATTTTTGTTGCATTAGGCGTGTGGCGTTCAGTATCTATATTCACAGAAAACTGTGCTATGGATTCGTACTTTTTGAATGTTATTTCATTTGATTGGGTGGTGGCTTTTGATCGAGATTTTTGCAAAAAAATTATGACGTTAGAGACGTGAGTTTTATAAAAAGCACTTTTTACATGAACAATTTCCTTGATGATTGAGTGTTCTAGCAAGAATTTTCTGATTGGGGAGAATGAGGACCTTCCTAAAAACGAATCTGGAATAATCAAGGTTAAAAAGCCATTTTCTGTAAGTAGATACACACTTTGTTCAATGAAAAGAACAAAAAGATCGAATTGCCCTTTAGCTGAAACAAAGCGTTCTCGTGCGTAGTGTTTTAACCAATTCGGAAGCCCTTTCGAACTCAAATAGGGTGGATTTCCGATTATAATGTCAAAGCCGTTCTTAGTTGAAAAGATTTCCCCGAATTCGAGCTCCCAGTGAAAAGTTCTTGTCGGAGTAGCATTATTAAGGGATGATGTTTTATCTGAAGGCTTCCCGACAAGGGAATTACCATGTTTAAGGTTGAAATGTATCGTTTCAAGGTAGTCAGAAAAATTGTGGATCTTTTGCCTAATTTTCTCCAATAAGAAAAGAAATAATCTCATCTGGGCGATTTTAACAGTATTTTTACTTAAGTCAACTCCATAAAGGTTTTTAGAAAAAATAACGTCCATTAATAGAACAACTTGTAAATCATCGAATGATTTGAACTGAATTAATGGATACGTTTTTTTGTTGCTAGTTGAATCCGTTGTCAAAACTATAGCGGCTTCTTTTTCTGTTAACGCTTGAAGCCAAATCTTTTTGTATAATGAAAGAAGTTCTTCAGCGGCAGCCTCAAGAAAATGCCCGGTTCCCATGGCGGGATCAAGAATTGTGATTTCAGTTAAAATGTTGAGCATGGTTTGTAATTCTAATGTCGATGATGACTGGAAAATAAATTTATCTAAGCGTTGGGTGACATTCTTAAACAGCCACTTGATTTTATCCAACAAATACAACGTAATGATTTTGCGTGTCATAAAACTAGCCACGGACTTTTCAGTGAAAAAAACGCCATATTTCTTTTTTTCTTTATGATGGAGCATTACTTCATAGAGTGATCCAAAAAAGTACGCATTTAGGTTGTCTGATAGTTGTTCTAATGTCACTAGCAGTCCTTTTTTTGTTTTAGATGTTGTTGATTCACTATAAAAAAGAGAATCCGGGATAAACCCTTGTACAATAAGGTCCAAATCAAATTCTAAGTTTATGGCTCTAATATCTGACCAGTGACTGTTTTTATCAGATTTTGTAGTGTTTTGACATGTATTTCCACTTAAATGGGAAAGCAATGCTAAAAGAAAACTGTAATATGATTGAAAACCATATTCCTGATACGTATAAAACATATCAACTAAATAGTTTGGATTCTCTTTAAAAAAACCGTGTTTATTCATAATCCAGAGGAAGAGCATATGAAAAAGAAAGTGATTTGCAAACTGGACTTTTTCTGTAGGTGTAACTATATTTTCTACCGTATGTGCGATGGTATCTCTCCATTGGACAAAAATATCGAATAAATTTTTCTTGGTAATAGATTTTTGGCTCACGTGCATTCACTTTGGCGTTTTGATTCAAAATGTTCTATAATAGAGTCATTAGAAGCTAAAAAATTCTTGATAGCATTAATATCATTTATAATTTCGTCGTGAATCCCAGAAGAGAGTATTTTTTTCGAAATTATTTCGGTATACCATTTTTCCACTAAAGGACTTTTAGGCTTATTTTTCTCTGTGAGCTCTGCCATGACAGAATGGGAAAGATTATGGATTTTTTTTGCCCAATCTGGATATTTTAGTTCAACGGCACGAATGCTATGAAATAAACCCTTTAAATCTACACAATTTTTCGTAGGTTTTGTTTTTTCTGAAGTATAATAAATTCTATACACCATGTCATTTAATATTCCTTCCGTCTTGCTTACCAGTTCGGTAATCACGTTTTGTAGTTCTGCGAAACTTGGAACAAGCAATGAAATCTTTAATGCGTGCATAAAAAGACTTAAATTGGAAATGATATCATGGAAATATCTTTCTTGGGGAAGAATTATTGGAAATTTCAATAACGCTGACTTGTCTACTTGTAATTGAGAACCCTGATGTTTGATGTAATAGAGAAATTTTTTCCCAAGTGGACTGTTTAAAAGGGCACACAAATAATAAGGAGAAATAGCAGCAGTTTCCGTCAATCGAATCACAATGCAAGATAGGTCAACATAATAAGGGACGGGTACTACTGCAAACTGTGGATCTTTGGCCTTTCGTGCACCAACAATTTTTATTTCGTCTTCAAACCAGATTGGTTGTCGTGCACGATGTAAACCATAAGGTTTGTGATCGGAAGTAATTATGGGTTGGTATCGATCTAAATGTGCTCTAATATTTAAAAATGCGGATGGGTTATTTTTAATTCGTTCTACTACTTTTATTGGTGTATAGATAATCCATTCATTGACGAACGGATGATATTGAAATTTTTTAATGCTTTTGGCGGTGTAAAATGGCTTTAAAAGCATTTTTTCTTCTTTTTGGAATTTTTTTTGGAAAAGTTCATCAATATTTAGCGTAAAAATACCTTCATTAATGTTTATATGCGGGATCTTTTTTTGTTTTAGGATATTTTTTGTAACGCGGTTTTGTGGTGCCGTTAATCCAAGTTGTATTTCTTTTTTTTTCAAAAAAAGCGCTTTTTCATACCATTGCTCCATTTTTCTTTTTTCTGTTGGGTTTAGGAGGAAAACGGTATCTAACTGCGCATCATATATGCGGTGTGTCGGTATTATCAAATAGTCGAAGTATTTAAAGATATTTTCAGAGGATAATACCTCTATCAGTTGGGGCGGCAACTGAAACGAGCGTGTATATTTCCGTCGATACGTATAAATCTCTGTTCGTGCATTCAAAGAAACTTTGTTCTTCTGTAGGAGCAAGATCATGTTGTGTTGTCCTGGTGCATCGGGAAATAACTGATAATCACCAAAAAGGATAAATTTTATAGGAATCGTTTCATTGAAGATTTTTTTACGTATTTTTTGTGCAAAACGACGAGTTAACCAATATTCTTGGACAACAAATCCCAATATTCCCTTTGTTCGGAGCACATCTATACCAAGCGCCATAAAAAGATAAAAAAGATCGATTTTTTGTTCATAATATTTCTGACCTAACTGACTGTGTTTGAGTCGTCGAAATATCTCCTTATTTTTTCGAACTTCGACTAAGTACGGCGGATTGCCTAAAACAATATCGAATCCCTCGCGCTGAAAAAAGACTTCTGGAAAAACCAACGGCCAATTAACTGCGGTTTCGGATAAAGAAAAAGGATGGGGCTTACGTTGCAGGTGATGTTTTAATGTTTCTGTACATATTTTCTCAAGCCAACTATTAAAGCGTAGAATTTTATCAAACATCTGTACAACTCTAAAAGTTATGATGCTGTTTCGTACGAAGGCTTTAAGTTCTAAAAGATCTTTCAAAGTAAATTGATGTCGAACCGTGCGAGAACGCAATGTTGAGGGAGTACTAAGTTTGTTATGAAGGTTTTGAAAAGTCCTAATAGTTTCAATAACGCTTTCTGATGCGTCTAAGCTCTCTTGTTTTTTATTTTTGGATTGTAAGGCTGAAAAAAAGACTTCAAGATCTTTTAAAATCGATAAAACGTCAGTCGTATCCCATAAAATTGGGGTTATATCTTGATTTAGCAAGGACTTAAAAGGCATCCAATCGTAAATTCCAAGTAACGCGTCTCCATTTTTAATATTTAATTCCAAAGAAAGCGGAAGAAGAAAGTCATTCTGTTGTCTGGACTCTAAATCCAAATCCCGTGTTAAAAACATAAACAAGCGAATTTTTGTTACATACACAGCGTTGGGATCAATGTCCACACCATATAAATTTGGAT
>WAPZ01000501.1 GCA_015520535.1 Candidatus Heimdallarchaeota archaeon | reverse complement strand
TTTAATATTATTTTACGTGATTATTATGAGTGAGCATACCGCTGATCATGAAAAAATTATTTTTACCCCATTAATCATTGACCATAGGGTGTTCGCCGAAGTCATGACCAACCAAGTCGCAAATCTCGAAGAAGAAACTGCTTTCCGCCTCATCGCATCTCTCCTTTCCGTCGAACCCCTTTCTGAAACTACGTGGCGCATCACGGTCAAAGATCAGATCGGGACCCTTTCCTTCTCCATACCCGAACCACTTGAAACATACTTTCAAAAATCCCTCTATGACAAAATTCGCACCCAACCCGCCAATAAATCTCCACCCACACCACTTAATCTGAACGTAAGGATCTTCGGAACTATCAATGAAAACCAGCCACAAATCCTCTATATCTCTGAAATTAACTTAGACCTCGACCTCTGGACACAAGTACGAAATCTCGAAGCGCGCACAACCTTCTCTCCCTAAATATTCGCCATAGATTCCACTGCCATAAAAGAAAACTTAATGAACTCTTTTTTAATAATTGTACTTGCACAAAAAAAGGTGAAACACCATGACTTTATATGTTTGTCAGCGTTGTCATCATGAAGTCAATAAGGATGACCTTGAATACCTCCCCGGCATCCGATGTAGCATGTGTGGACACCGCATCCTCCTTAAAAAACGCCCACCTTCCGTAAAAAAATTACCCGCTATTTAATTCTCCAAAATCGACTTCCTTTTCTCTATACGCGTACAATAGAGGTTTCCTTCCCGAAGTAAACTCTTTTTCTTCTTTTCTTTACCATACTATGCAAAGAAAAACCACACGAATAAAAAGCAATAAATAATATACGTTTTTCTTTTAAAAATTGCCGTGTCAGTAAAAAACCGCCGTAAATTACTAAATACTTCAATTTTCAGTACGACAATTTTTTTGCCGGAAGACTGACAGCATACAAGTGATCTGGTACTACTGTCACAACAGTTGTAGCGCCAGAAAAAATCACCACAACAAGAAAAAATTGAGACTTACTCGCAGATCAGATCTCGCTACTGGCATAAAAGGAAGAAAAAAACTAGAAAAAAAATAAAATAAATTAAAGTAATTCTACGCCCAATCTCACGTGCAAAGAAAAAAGAAAAAGTATTTTCTATTGTATGCCCGCTATCACGCAACGTTAACGCCTATGTTCCACGTTTTAAACTCCAACGTACGCTTGTCAATGCTCGATTTTTTCGTGCTTAATTTAAGAGTACAGTGAACTAAGAATGCTTAAATCAGACGCTTGCCTAGAGAGACGATTGCTGATTGATTGCTTGCTTGCCTCATTTTATTATTGCATTTCAATGGCATCCTCAGGAAAACCTTCCGCAACCAAAATTTCTTTTACGCGGTCTTTGTGATTTCCTTGCAACTCAATGCGGCCATTTTTATATGTTCCGCCCGTCGCCAATTTCTTTTTCAGCTTCTTAGTCAACTTTGGAAGATCCGCTAAGTTCTGACCATCTAGTCCGTCGATCACTGTGACCTCGCGACCCCATTTACGCTTCTCCACGAAAATCTTAATTGTAAACTGGCCTGTCCGCGCAATGTCCGTACATGCACACAAATCTTGAGGCATACCACATATATTACATATTCCTATCGAATTCATGATTCAAATCCTTACTTTTTTCCAATCTTCTTGTTGGTTGCTGTGGAATTTTTTTATTTAATGTAGCATCTATTTATTCAGACAGATAGGCAGAGCGATTAAATTTTATCTAACTGCCCGATACTAAGGCGCCACAGCACGCCTCAAGTACATACATTTTCCTTTTTATATAATACCCATATTCTTCAATGCCGACTCGATATACATCTTTCCAAAAATCCGCATTTATGTCGAGTCTTTTCTACATTCTCTCACAAACCGCCACAATATAACTTTAGTTCTCTATTCAGCAGCGGCTTTTTGCAAAGCTTACCATTCCAATTAAGTGCTGGAACGGCACCACTCTAAATGACCTAATTCATGTGTTGTTCTCTTTAATGGCGGTTTTTTACCATGTAGCATCTGCACCTCCTCATTTAAATATCTTACGTATAATTCTCTGACTTATCCGACTCATTCAACTCTCCGCAAATCCAACAGCTCACCACTTCGTGTTCCCTCCCGCTAATCATTGTACTTTGAATACGACACTTATTCTCGGCTAAACGACGAAATCATCCCAACCATCGTTCTCACGAACGGCAAACTCACGGAAATTAAGGATTTCCCGCGTGACTTGGCGAAACCATCGAGTTGGAATAAATTTCAAGCGCTTTACCAAGTGGAATTGCCATTCATCTTTTTTTGTTACGAAACCACGTGGCAACTTGTTTTGAACCATTTTATATAACGCCAGCGCAACTCTCAATTTTTTCTTGGACTAACTAGAGTGATATGTGGAGTCCTATAAAAAGAGTTCTTGGTGTTCCGCCTAGTAGACCATTGCTAGGTTTGCCATTTGTAAGAATTCTTTAATTTGGTTTAGTCATGGTTACTTCGGTAATATGCAACATTAAAAAAAGTAAAAGGGATAAAAAAAATGACAGAGAATAAAATAGAACGATTTAAGGAAGAACGTCAACGATTAAATGATATCGTTATGAAATATGCGGGGTTAGAGATCAAACGCTTTTGGAATTTAGATTCACGCGTTTATAAGGATGGTGCACTCCCTAAGAAAGTAAAAGAACTTTTAGGATTGGTTGCCTCTTTAGTTCTTCGCTGTGATGATTGCATCATGTATCATCTGATTCGTTCTCATGAAGAAGGAGTTACTGACGAAGAAATGGAAGAAGCACTCGCCATTGGCCTTATTGTCGGTGGATCAATCACTATTCCGCACTTAAGACGTGCATTTGATGCATGGGACCAACTCAAAAAAAGTGATGCCAATAAAGACTAAAAAGCAGCAAAATGCGTCGTTCATATTCATATCTCTATTTCTCTTTCTTCTTTCTGCTGAAGTAGCCATTTCCACGCGGGAATTACATAAATTTGTTTTTCAGCATTGAGACGAATTGTTTCTTCTTCGTTCCAAGTGATAATAAGGCCTTTTTTAACACGTAAGGATTTCATTGCGTGTTTAAGACCGTTTATTTCTCGTTTTCTGGTATGAGAATCCTCTAAATCGAAGGAAACATTAATAAGATGAGTAGCCATCTTTCCCTTGGTCACAACGAAATCCACTTCGTGTGGCTTATGAAACGAACCTTGATAATAGAAAATTTGGGTATATTTCCTTTTTAAATGCAAAAAAACAATTAACTCAAGTAAGTGACCTAAATTTTCGGAGAACCGAAAACCGGCAACATTAACCATGCCCGTATCAATCGGATAAAACTTCTTAGGCGCCAAAAATTGTTCTTTGACCTTTACTGCATATTTAGGGACTTTGAAAAACAAATAGATGCTTTCAAGTTTTTCCAGATAGTGTTGTATGGTATCTACACCCGTTTTGAAAATAGTGCTTAGTTTCCGATAACTAAATCGTTGTGATGGATTCGACATCAAATACATGACCAGTTGCCTAGTCGTTTCTGCCGGCATCCGATATCGAGCCACTAAATCCCGCGTAACAATGTCATCAAAATACTCGGCTAAAATTTTTCTAGCTAATGAAATCGAATAAAAAAATGGCTCGGGAAAGCCCCCACGCTCCATATATTCCCGTAAATAACCGCGAATTCTCGCTTTTTCTTCGGTACCTCTGACGTCTTCCACGTTCACTTTCTTAAAGCCTAAAAATTCACGAAAAGATAATGGAAAAACCTCAAATGTCACCTTTCTTCCCGTAAGAACAGGCTGAAGCTCCCGAGGTATAAAAAACGAGGACGAATCGGTAATGTAAAAATGTGCTTTTCTCTGCTCACTTAACCGCCGAACAAATGGTACCCAATCTCTGGAATTATGAATCTCATCCAAAAATACATGTGGCGATGCTTGCGGTCTTACATACTCCAAATATTCTTCAAAACACTTTTCTAATGTGCTTGTGCTTAATCTCATGTCCTCAAAATTCAAAAGCACTATCTCTTGCGGACTAACACTCATGGACGTGAGTAAACGCTCAACTAATTGATAAAGAAGTGTACTTTTCCCACTTCGCCGTATTCCCACCAAAATTTTAATTTTATAGTCCTCAATAAAAGGATGAATTTCAGATACCAATTCACGCATAATACCATGAAGCTCTGCCGGAACGTGGGATGAGGAAGCCTCACTCCACCATGGGTTCCAATCATCTAACGCATCTTGGAGCATAGTCACAAGTTGACCTCCACATAGGTCACTTTTTCGTCTTTATGACCTCTCTATAGATCACCACTTAAAAACCTTGCGGTTTTGCCGCATCATACATCACAACTGATCGAAATATTAAAACACTTACAAAATGTGTTCACTCCAAAAAATAATAGATTCACCCCTTTCACCTATAACCAAGACCAATTCATGATGAAAGCGGTGAACGGAGGTGTAGTATCATAAAACGTATCTCCGTGCGTCCTCAAGATTACACGACTATCGAATCTTGTAGTAAACTTGGGTCATTATACGTCTTTCAACGATTTCATTTCCAGAACACCGCCAAGTTCTCTGTCTGTACCATGATTCGGGTAGTTTTGTGCCAAGTCATGTAGAATGTTGAATGACATGATTATCGGAAGTACTGGTGCGGATAAGTATTGTGTTAGAACGGACTCATAACATTACTGTGCGGAAGATAGCAGACTCGTTTTCGGTCACTCAAAAAACCGTCAGCAAAATAGTGAAGATGTTTAACAAATGAATTGAAGGTTGTACAGCAAGAACTGTTCTGTACATCACCACTATGTTTCATACGAAAAATTGAAGCTTTGTTGGAATCGGTGCCTCAACAGAAGGTCATTTCCGCGACACAAGAGTGGAATGAACCCCCTATCCGAAATACCATTGTTATCAAGTTGAAATCCGATTATAACGTTCCCTATTGAATTATTTCAACAATGAAGACGATAATAATGCCA
>WAPZ01000500.1 GCA_015520535.1 Candidatus Heimdallarchaeota archaeon | reverse complement strand
ATATAAAAGGTATGATAGGAAAAAAACATAATACGCCGATTTTTATTCAGAAAGCCTTCCAAAGAATGCTTTCAATTCTCTCTAATGTTCATTCTATGGAAGATTTTGAACTAGCAAAGAAGAAAATTCAAGATATACTTCTTGAATGTCATTCTAATTTAGAACAAGGAAAGTATTCTTTAGAAGAATTAGCGTTTAGAGCTCAACTTACAAAGCCGATTGAATCCTACGTGGTTGATTCAATTCACGTTAAAGCAGCTAAAAAACTCCTTTAACGGGGATATCCAATAAAAATGGGCCAAATTATTCGCTATGTAAAAGTAAAGTCTGGTGATGGTGTCCAACCCGTTGAATTAGCAAATATTAAAGATATTGATGTGAAAAGTTACAAAAATTATCTGCATGCCGCCTTTCGTCAAGTTTTAGATGCTTTAGATTTAGAAGTTGATGAAAAATCTACACAAATAAATTTAGAAAGCTTTTTTGGAAATACAACATGAACATACATCTTTATTGACGGTACAAGGTAACAATGTGTGGGAGAAAGAGATGCAATCAATCTCAACAGCAGAAATGATGATCGCTGATATAAATAGTGAATTTTTTGGAGTTTCTCGTGCGTTATTGATGGAAAATGCAGGTTCTAAGGTTGCCGAAGTCGCGAAACGAATGGCACAAGACTTAAAAACGCACCAAGTTGTAATTTTTGCTGGTAAGGGTGGAAACGGTGGCGATGGATTAGTAGCAGCTCGTCACTTATCACGTGAATTTAAAGTTCATGTGTTTTTACTCTCTGAACCTTCAAAAATCAAATCATCCTTGACCTTTCAGAATTGGAAGATTCTATCGAACCTCAAATTAAGTGTTAATCTAAAGATTGTTCAAAACCGCCTTGATATCCCCTTAGAAATTTTTAATGTCCCTACTGTAATAATAGATGCGATCTTTGGCACAGGAATTCGTGGTAGTATTATAAAAGAACCAATTGCTAGTATTATCGACGTTATAAATGCCGCAAAGAAGAGTGGTTCAAAAGTTATTTCAGTAGATACACCCTCTGGAATGGATCCAGATACCGGAACTTGCGCCAATAAAGTAGTTGACGCTGATAAAGTTGTCTGTTTTCATCGAATAAAACGTGGTTTGGTGAATTTAGGAAATAAACTTGTTGTGGCCAATATAGGAATTCCTATCGAAGCAGAACTTTTTAGTGGCCCCGGTGATTTCGTTTTCTTACCCAAACGACATGTGTGGTCACACAAAGGTGAAAATGGCCGTCTTCTTATACTAGCTGGAAGTCAATATTACAGTGGCGCCCCGGCATTAGCTGCATTAGCGGCACAGAGTTTAGGTATTGATCTTGTTACATTAATTGTACCAGAAAATATTGTAACGCCAATCCGTTCTTATTCACCGGAGTTAATTGTTTTTCCGTTTAGCAAGAGTCATTTTACAACGAGTGATGAAAAGCTATTATCTTTTGTTTTCCAACAAATGAAAAAAAATGATTCTGTTTTAATTGGTCCCGGCATCGGAAAAGACCCAGATACGATCGAATTTGTAAAACAGGTTATTCATTTTGCATGTGAAGAAGGTATACCACTTGTTGTTGATGCTGATGCAATTTCAGCAATCCCTCATATTCAAGTTAGGGAAAATACCGTAATCACACCACATGCCGGGGAATTTCAGTTGCTTTCTGGTATTAAGATTACTAATACGCCACAACATATTCAGAAAAACATTGAACTTGTAGTAGAAGTTGCAAAGAAATTGAATAACGCCGTTATACTGTTGAAAGGTGCATGGGACATAATTACAAACGGCATGGCTTGGAAAATTAACGCAGCAGGGACCGCATTAATGACACGAGGTGGAACTGGAGACATATTGTCGGGATTAACGGCTGCTTTGCTCTCAATAGTTAAAAATCCTTATCGTTCTGCAGTTATGGGTGCATTTCTTAATGGTATCACTGGCGAGATGACTTATATGAAGCATGGATTTTATAATGATTTAGAACATATAAAAATGATACCGTTTGTGCTTCGTGAGATAAAAAACTTCATTGAGGGAAAAGAAAGCTCGATACCGCTTTTTAACATGAAAACAACTTAACAAATGTTATAAGAACTGCTTCTTCTAGCCGAAGTGTTTTTAGTGCATGGTTTTTGAGAACATTGACGCAAATATTAGAAATTTGTGATACGTGCTTATTCTCAGCCTTTAATATATCATGGATACCATGATAAGGTCCACCAAAAACAATAAGGAGGTTCTTTTTGGTTTTAATTTCGGATATGTGTTCCTTTTTTAATGATTCACAGTGACGTGATGTAGTGATTATAAAATTTTCTTTTTTTCTTCGCATAAGAAAAATTCCGAGGGATTCGTTAATGATTTGAACTTTATAGCCGCGATAGTAATGCTTAATGTCATGTGGCGGAAGGATTTTCCCTAAAAATCGTTTTTTATCGTGGTCATATTTTAATTGGACAGTCACTCTTATTTTTTTGTTTTTTAGTGAAATAGAAGGTGGATTTATGGGATCAACTAAATAATTTAGGCCAATATCTAATTTTGGCGTTTTGTTGACTAAATACAAGACGCCTTCTCTAATTTCATTTTCTGTTCCAATCTTTTTTGGTGAATGGGTTTTTATTCCTAGTGGTCCCATTGCTCCAATGTATTTCAATTCATTTTGATGTGGAAGAAGATGTTTTCGAAGATACGGTGGCATTTCAAGATATTCTAGGATTTTTTTGAGTAGGAAGGCATCTCGTTCACCTTGCTTCTTTGAAATAAACGGTGACCTATAGATCCAACATGTGGTGATTCTAAACATTCCTAAAGCTCGGGCCAACCGAAACGCTTTTTCTGTTTTTCCGCGTAAATCGGAGGTGTTTGCAAATACGCTATTGGGTATTGCAACTTGGATTTTTTGGTCTGTTACTGTCAATGTTATGTCACGCTTTTTGTCTTCTAAATATAAGGCATTTTTTTTAAATATTAAACTTTTTACTTTGGTCTTTTACTAAAAACTTTTCCAGTGTTTCAATCACATCATCAGTTGGAATATGAATTTGCAGAAAGGTCGTTCGACCTTTAGTTTTTTTCTGTTCTTTAGTTTTCGGCCCACTGACGTACGATGTTACAATACCAAGTTTGCTTAGTTTTTTAGTTATCTGCCAAAAACGAGTGTATTTTAATGACGGAATATTGTGTTGAGATGTTATTTCACAATACATCTCATAAGATTCCTTTAATGTGGTCATGGATTCTCTTTTTTGGTTTAAGTTTTGTGCAATGGCCAATAAAATTAATTTTTCATGAAATGACAAATCTAATATTAATTTTTTTTCGATAGGGAATACACTTAGGTTAGCTTCCCGTATGCAGTCAGCAGTTATGGTGTTTAACCCTTTATTATCAGCTATTTTTCCAGCTCTCCATAACAGTTCGATTGCATAACGTGCGTCACCGCCTTTTTCTTCAGCGTATTTACTGATTAAATAAATTGATTCTTCTGAAATCGAGTTTGGGTATAAAGCCACTTTTATTCGTTCTTTTAAGATGTCTTTTAGTTGTTCTACTGTATATGGAGAAAAAAAGATAGCATTTTTGGAAAGACTGGAATCTGTGGATCGGTCCACATAACGCAAAAAGGACAGGTCACGTGAAATCAAAATTAATGACAAACCATAATTTTTTGATTTATAATTTGTTTCTGTTGTATTTCCTTCATTCATTCGAAGTAGGGCGTAAAGTAGTTCAGAAACACTTATATCTTGTAT
>WAPZ01000499.1 GCA_015520535.1 Candidatus Heimdallarchaeota archaeon | reverse complement strand
ATTTTGATAAGATATTAATGTAAAATTTGTTATTTTGTAATTTGTAGAAGGAATTGTGTTGTTAAACCATAATAATTTGGGCGATCTCTGAAAAAGAAAGGGTTTTTGGGTACCATTGACATACAAAAATCCCGTTGTTATATCTAACGTACCACGGATTGGTATCTCACTTTTGTTGTACATTGTGATATAATATAAGGAATTATTAAATGATAACGATTTTTCCAACTCAATCCGAAGGAAATCCTGGTTATCACTTGCAATTACAGTTTTTTTTGGTGTGTCTTCGATCTGACTATAGATTAGCCATGAGTTTTCTGTTGGCAAAATAATTTTTCTAATAATTTTAATCACTTTACGGTCATAAAAGCGTGTCGAGTTTAAATGAATTATTACTTCAAGAGTAGTACTGGTGACTTCCCCTTCAAATTGGAGTTTAATACTGTTATGAAGTAATAGACTGCTGTTGGTTTGATACACGACGGTATTATTAAGACGAAGCTCTAACGAAGAAATCGCTGAGACATTCCAAATCCACCATTTTGCCCTATATGCAGTATCGCTTAAGATTTTTTGTGGGAAAATAAGCTTAACTCCTGATTTTGTTGGTTCAAAAAGCACGCTACGGCGTTCTATAATCTGACTTTCAAACACAACGTTGTAGTCAACGGGAACGATCCCATAATTAAGTCCGCTGATGTATGGCAGGTTCCCCAACTGAAGCTCCCTATAACTAAATAGAATCGAACCATTTTTAAATAAAACAACTTCAAATGTGCCCGCTCGATCGCCGCCATAATATGAAATGTTGTAATATTCCACGACAAAATACGACGTTGTCGAATAAATGTAGATATTGGTTTGTGGATAAAGATCACTCCAAAATGGTGCAAGAATATAGGAAAACAAGGGATTCAAATGGGGAAAGGCGATCGGTGTAGGAGATTCAATGTCAGTAATAAAACTCAGCACACCATTACTGCCAATAAAAATCGTCTGGAATTCTTTATCAAAAAAATTAAACGTAAAAGGAAGAATGTGTTGATAAGTAGCATCATCACCTAAACTTATTATAGAGCCATTTTCTTTGGCATCATACCATTTGAATGAGCTATCATACTGGCTATATCCCCGCGTAGAAACTACTTTAATATATTGCGACCACGTGGAAGCATAACCAGTTAGATTATCATAAACACCAACGCTTAAATTATATATGTCTACATCTTCGAACCAATAGACATATTCACCCCGAATTTTTGCGTTAGCTTGTTGGTTTGAGAATTCAGTCGCGTTTATTAGCGAATTATTTATATAAATTTTGACGTCAAGAGAAGTTATTCTCTTAAAGGTTATCACTTCGTAACTGATGGAAAAGGGATAATTTTGAACGGAATATTCCGATTCCGGTACTACTTTTAGTATAAAAGGTATTGTTTCGGCTGTGGTAAAATTCAATGCCTCTGCAGCATCTAATCGCCCATACCCATACTGTTCATCATGGCCTTTTGCTCCTAAATCTTGGGCCGTTGCACTTAGCCAATATCGAACTTGCTCGGCATTCCACTCTGGGTGGACAGACCAAACTAACGCGGCAACCCCAGTTACAAATGGTGCCGCCATTGACGTTCCAGATTTATAACCATAACCATGATTTAAGACAGTCGAATAAATGTTCGTCCCCGGTGCAGCTAAATCAACCCAATCACCATAGTTACTATCAGACGAGAGTTGATCAGCTTGATTTACATTTGTAACTGCAATCACTTCCGGATATGCAGCCGGATAAAATAGCGTATCTTTTAAATTATTCCCAGCAGCTCCTATCAGTAACACACCATTTGAATATGCATATTCGATTGCTTTTCTCAATAAAAGAGTATCGTCGGTGCCACCCCAACTGTTTGAAAGGATATCTGCACCTTTTTGAACGGCATCTACAATTGCCATAAAAGCATCAAAGTCATTTCCATTTCCTTGCTTATCCAAAAACTTCTCTGCCATTATTGAGACATTTGCAATTCCAGCAATTCCAAGTGAATTGTTAATTTCCGCAGCAACAATTCCCGCTACATGTGTACCATGACTATGATCATCCATCGGATCTGTATCGTTATTCACCCAATCATAACCTAATGCCACATAATTCTCATCTAAATCAGGATGCGTATAGTCAATTCCCGTATCTATTATTGCAACTAACACGTTGTGAGAACCTAACGTCGTGTTCCATGCAATTGGCACCTTTATTTTTTGTGGTCCCCATTGCAAGCCCCATGAGGGGTCATCCGGAAATGAAGCAACACTATAAATTACACTCGGTTCTATAGCTTTTACAAAGACAAATGTTTTTTTGAGGGCATCCACATTTTTTAATAATGTCAGTGGAACGGCTATTCGCATGAAATCAAAATCTTTGTTATAGGAAACAATTTCAGTGTTAAAGAGCTCAATAAGTACCTTTTCAAGATTTTTAAACTCTTTAATTTCAATTTTGCGTGTAAAATGAACATGCAGATACACTTTGTCTAAATTTTCACTTAATTCAATTGTACTTTCTAAAAACGGCATTAAACTCTTCGGAATTTTCACGACGCTCGAAAGAGTTTTCAATTTAAGTTTATATCTCCCCACCTGCATTTTCATAGCATGTTTTTTCAAAAAGGCTTTTATTTCTGTTAAATTGCTTCTTTTGCTACTATTTTTATTATCTATGATTTTTTTAGAATTTGAAAGACTTATTCCAGTCGCTTTAAACATAGAAAATTGTAGAGGAATGTTTAACACCAAAATAGCGATTAGTAAAAAAGTTATACGTTTTTTTCGCCATGCCATTGACACGATTCACCACTTATATCACAT
>WAPZ01000498.1 GCA_015520535.1 Candidatus Heimdallarchaeota archaeon | reverse complement strand
CAAAAATAGAGCTACACGGGAAGAATACGATAAATATGGTAAGAAAATAGAGCCGGGTGGTGTAGCGGTCCAGCATGGGTGACTTTGGATCACCCGACCCCAGTTCGAATCTGGGCCCGGCTACCAGCTTTCCCTTTCCTTTACAATTAGGGATAAAACGGCGTATTTTAGAAAAAAAAATAAAGTTGCCATTGAAGGAAAGATTTTGCTTGCATGTCATATATTAATATTTTTGCCCCGATCCTTTTGGATGAACAACAATCGTCAGATGAGATAAAGTCTTACTATTTAAATAAAGGGATAAATAAGATAATAACAAAAACGAACTGACAATTTTCGATGAGGCATAGCGTAAACCTTCTATCTATCGATGTAGAATGGAGTTGATTTGATGTCACAACAAAAAAGCAACACTGGAAGTTGGCGTGACTTACCGGTGTATTTAAAGTTATTAGATATAAGTTCACTTTTTCTTGCGTTACTGTCCTTGTTTGGCTTTTTATGGTTATATTTGTTTTTGAACCGTATAGTCCAAAATGCGGCGTTAATCTTTGGTACCGCAGTGCTTGCCGTATTAATGTGGGCATTACGGCAGCAGTTAAACAAGATTACGGATTATGAATTAAAAATAAAGGTATTCCGTGAGTGGTTGCTTTTAATCCTGGTGACAATTTTAATAACCGTCTTATTTGTGCTATTTTATCCGATTTCATAGTACATCTTTTTATTTATTCTTTCATTACACATCCTTTTCTTTTTCTTGCAGTGAGTTCCTTTTTGTGCAAAGGATCAGTTTTTGTCAACGTTCGCTCTTTCCTTCCATCTTTCATGCTTAATATTCGTGTAGATTGTTTAGTTAGTATAAAAAAAGTATATGCGATGATGAGATTACCCCGCTGTGAGATGCCGTGTATGCATCGATGATGCTGGAGAGACGAGCTGACGCATATCTTATTTAACTTAACAATAATAGTCACCATTAAAGGGTGACTTTATCTTATTTGAGCAAGTTGGGTGGAATTTGAATTGGTGTGGAGTCGATGGAGTATATAGATTTAGAATCTTTATCTGAAAAATTGGATAAGGATTATAAGGGAGTCTTAGCATTATTACAATGCCCGATGTGTCATTCTGGTGCGCTGATGGTATATATCTTTTCGGTTGACGAAGATGTCGGTGTGATAGAAGACGGTTTAATCGTGTGCAAGTCATGTTATCGGTTTTATCCGATAAAAAGCCAATGCATTGTTATGTTACCGGATCAAGTGCGTCTTGAAAATCCCGGTATTCAAAAAAGTCATTTAGAATTTTTGAAAAAATATCAAGAAAACTTGCCTTACGAGTTATTGAAGAAATTACGTCCCTATACGTTATCAGAGCAGTAAAAACTTTATTAATTTATAAAAAGCAAGTTAAAAGAAAGAAATTAGCGATTAAAATTGATATGGCGCGGTCTAGAATTGAGGATTTGATTTCTATTCGAGGATTTCAATGAATTCTGGTATTGAGAGGAGGATGTCACGCGAGGCGAGGACAAGGGCAGAATTGAATTCTTTGGCAGCAGCCGTGAGTTGTTGCAAGAAGCGTTTATAGAGGATGACGTTGAGTGAGCGGAGTTTTTCCAATGAAATGACGAGGATAACATTTTTTTGCATTTCCTCGCGGATAAGATTGATGTCATTCATTTCAAATACCATTATACTCCGTAGTTGTGGGCGGTAACCTTTACTAAGTTGACTGCGGTTTCGAAAAAGAAATTTTTTCAAAGTGATCCCTCAGATTACTTTTGTAAGAGGAAGATTTAAAAAAACAATAACATATGGGTAATATCGAGTGATAGTTGGTGGAGAATATGTCGAATAATGAAGAAGAATCAGTGGTTTCGGAGATAGACACCACATATTCCAAGTCCGTGGCGGAGTATTTAGAAAAAAAGGAGTTAGAGGAATTAAAAAATAAAAAATCGCCAGATGGCAGTACGTGTTTAATCACCTTGTATATTCCGCCAAATCGGGCGTTATCAGATTTTGTGTCAGAATTGACAAATGAAGTGGGTACAGCCGCCAATATAAGAAGTAAAACGACGCGTAAGAATGTTATTTCGGCGTTACAAGTTATAATTGGGCGTTTAAAGAAGATGGGACATCGTGCACCAGAGAATGGATTGGCGATTTTTGCTGGAGTGACTGAGGATTCGGGAAATAAAGTGGAAACGCATATCATTGTTCCACCAACTCAGCCAATTGGTCGCAAATTGTATGTGTGTGATAATAAATTTCATGTAGATCATCTTGAAAGTATATTGCAACCAAAAGAGACGTATGTGTTGTTGGTGTTAGATGGTTCACAAGCTACTATTGCAACATTGACAGGTACTCATCTTGAAATTATCAAATCGATGAAGAGTGGCGTGGGGAAAAAGCATCGTGCTGGTGGTCAAAGTAGTGTACGTTTTGCGCGGTTACGAGAAGAGGCTTTGCAACGTTTTTTGAAGCGTGTGGCGAGTACATTGAAAGATTTATTCATAGAGCAGAATCGCCCATTTAAAGGGTTAGTGATAGGTGGACCTGGACCCACAAAAAACATGCTGGAACAATATTTGGATTATCGTTTGAAGAACAAACTCTTAGCAGTGGTAGATATTGGGTATGGAGCCGATAAACAAGGTATTATGGAGTTATTAAATGCGGCTCAAGATGTTTTAAAAGATTCTCGATTGATTGAGGAAAAACGGTTGGTTCAGCGTTGGTTAAACCATTTATATGAAAACAAAGCGACGTATGGAGAACAAGAAGTACGGAAATACTTAGAAATGGGTGCAGTGGACACTGTTCTTTTAATAGAAGATTTGAAGTTAGTGCGCGTGAAGATAAGATGTGAAACATGTGGTGAGACCTTTGAACGGACGGTCGATGAGGAAAAACTAAATGATTTCGTTTCATATGCGAAAAAACATCCGTGTCCCTATTGTAAAAGTCCTAATTTGATAGAGCTTTCCAGAAAAACTATTTATGAAGATTTTTCTGATTTAGCAAAGCTTTATGGGTCAAGAGTTGAGGTTATTTCTTTGTCCACTGAGGAAGGGGCACAACTTAAGACGTTTGGTGGGATTGCTGCTATACTTCGCTATTCACCAGAAGATCTGTAGTTTATGAATTCTTTCTGCAATTATTTTTGTTAAATAGGAGATAAGAGTGATAGGGCTAAAT
>WAPZ01000497.1 GCA_015520535.1 Candidatus Heimdallarchaeota archaeon | reverse complement strand
ATTTAATTGTAGTGTTGAAGATAAGGGAGTAAAAGCAGAAAATATTATACAAAAAGGTGAGTTATTATATTATCGTGGTGAAGATATTCCTTTTACTGGAAAATTCTACGGTAAAAGTGGGGATGAAAAATTTGAAGGTTTTATAAAAAATGGAAAGCAAGAAGGAAAGTTTACAGTATGGTTTGAGAATGGTCAAAAGCAAGTAGTATCTCATTATAAGGATGGTAAGCTACATGGAAAATACACAGCATGGTATTCAAATGGGAAAGTAAAGATTAAATGCTATTATAATAATGGAGTTAAAATAGATTCTCAAAATTAAATTTCCTATAATTTAAATATAACTCCATTGCTAAGCCACCGGCTGGCCGGTGAGAATTGCAAAGGCTTTGCCGTAGTATTTGAAAAAAGAAACTCCTTGTGTTAGGTAGGATATGGTCAGGTTCTCGCATCTGTACAGAAGGAGTTTCGCAATGCGTAACAAGTTAGCTCATACAGTCTGGGAATGCAAGAATCATGTAGTGTGGATTCCGCAATATCGACACAAAGTAATTTATGGCAAGTTTCGTCAGGATATAGGTTCAATCCTCCGCCGTCTTTGTGATTACTATGTGAGTACGGTTGGTCTTGATGAAGCGAAAGTACGCAATTATAATAAAGCAACAGGAAGCAGGTGCTCGCTTGGGTGATTCTGGCTCATCAAGTGGTGATCCATTTCAGTAACAGAGTAGCCCCATCATGGGGCGGCCAGTAACAACTGCAGATAATTTCTATTAATCTGGAAGCCTGACCACATTTTGAGTAGCTCCTTTTTGGAGAGCGAGTAGTAGCCCCTTTCAGGGGTAACCAAGCCACCGGCTACGCCGGTGGTGGTTGACTGGTGATTTATGAATAAAATTGTAAGATTTTTTAGCGGTGTGATTTTGATGCTGGCACTTCTATCATATTGGGTCCAGCCAGCAATTCTTTTTACTGCTTTGCCCGTGGGCATCCTTGCATTAATAATTAGGAGAAAGAAATATAATTTGATTGTCACAATACAATTCACAATAATAATACTATTCACGATAATAATTGTCCTCTTCCTGCTACTTTTTAAAGCTCTTTCACCGCCTCATCTTATTACCGCGAAATATTTTGCCAAAGGCAAATATGTTCCAGAAACCCAAACCATAGAGTTGACCGAAACTTTGGGATTCAGAAATCAGATAAAACAAATACATTATCCTATTCAAATATCATTAAGTCAATTCATTGCTGTTAACGTTTTAAACGATTCATCGCTCATTAATCATGATTTAAAGTCCATTGTATTTACTTCTGGTTTTCAAGAGTGGCTCTATATCATAGGTTGGAAATTTTATCAAATTTCCGATGGAAACGATTTAACCCTGTGGCTCTATAGGACCAAAAAAATTAAGTTAGGCGAAAAATGGTACCGACCTAAATTTAGATATACAATTAAGCTACCAGAATCGCCTTTTTATCTGAAAAAAATCAATCTTTATCAGCACAAATCACCTTTTGGTCATTCAAAACTCATACCTGCTGCAGGAAGCGAGCTACTTTTAGATATGCCCAGCAGTATGGTTAGAGCGACTTCCCCACCCACTGTAGAGAAATCTTTTGGAATTGATTACGAAAGATTGAAAATTCCTGTTGAGAATGAACGCTCAATTACTTTGGAAATTCTAAGTTGGCCGTGGCGAAGTAAGATTTTAATCAACCTTTCTAGATTGATTCTATGGAATCCTTTTATGTGGTTTATTGGAATCTTGTCCGCTATTTTTGCTGATAAGCTGAAGGACATAATCTCTGGAAAATTATGGAAGGTATCTTCTTAAGAAGAAAGCCCAAACCAAGAAACTTAAAATTATATACCTAGGACGGCTAATATCGTTTTCAGCCGACAGCGGGGCGCTTCCTAGTGGGTTGCTATGGAGCCTGTCGAAAGTCTATTTTTATTTGCAAGTTACGTGCCCTGAAGTCCCGCAGCGCCCGACCTGTTAGCGCTTTAATAATAATTGCTTCAATTGTACAGATAATTATTTACGTAAGTTTCCATCTTAAATAAGGAGGAAAAGTGATGTCAGGTCCAATGATTGTTGGCTTTTTGCCTATGTTAATCGGGTTAGCTATCGCTATTTTTATTATCACTCTTTTTGTTCGACTTGTCCGTGCTGTCGAAAAAATTGCTGATAAAATCTAGACCAGTAGCAAAATATTGAAGTGCGCAGGAAGGATTTTGATAAAGTCTGCGAATCGTGCAGAGCACAATAAATATTTTAAAACCCGATTTTTCTTGTGCAATTATTATTTTTTTATCTAAAATCTGTGAGAGAAACAAGAAGTCTGTTTCGTTTTTGAAAAGTAGTCTTTTCTGCGGTTAATAAAAGGAGCGGCCGGCCAATTCATAGGTGGTGCGTTTTGATGGCATCGATGCGCTAACCATTGCATGCAGTGGATTGAAACCGCCGTATCGTTTGGCAAGTTTTTGCTGTCATTTTATCGTCCGTGCCGCCAATCGGTTTTGTCTGAAGCGGTTTCAACCACTGATGCTTGGAGTTCGCACGACGCTTACGCGTCGCGCGAACGGGCCGTACAAAAGTGTTCCGTTCAATAACAAATAGGCTTGATGGAACCGTAATGAAAGCCATAGTAACAATACTAATCCTCGTCTCAAGTACGTCTTGCTTTCCTCAAACCAACGTACTCGTTTTTTCTGGTATTAATTTTCCCACATTTCCTCTACGGGAGGGTTCATTCTATTTGGAAGAATACTGGCTTAATGGCATCAACTTTGGAGTAACTACTGAATTTGAAGTAAACAATCGTTTTTCTGTGGCCCCAAGCTTTGAATACAATCTGTATTTCTTTGATTCGTATGACGGCCTGACAGCTATCGAACCTGAGATGCTGTTTCAGTTTGCTGAAGGGGAAAATTCGCGTATTTATAGATTTCTTTTGGAAATGAAATATTTTCCAGAAATTTCGCCGGAGTCAAAAACACAGCCCTTTATACTTTCTGGTCTCGGCTATGTGGTCGAAGATATTGGGAATATTAAAGCTTTCTACAACGTCGACGGCTTGGATATCTTGCTAAATCCGACCTTCAAAAGTAAAAAATATCTCGTGCACAGTATAGGAATTGGGATTAGATGGCCGCTTATAAAGACCCTAATGCTAAACCTTGAAGGAAAAATCTTTACAGACTATAAAAGCAGGTTCCAAAATTCCTGGAATTTGGGACTCCTGTTCAACATTTAAAGTTCACTAAACAGATTGGTTGCAAAAAAAACAAGTCGAAAGCTACAACATCCGTTCAGGAGCTTTGCAAACCAGTTCAACAATTGCGGCTGACAGCAACAGGTGCTGACGGTGGGGCTCCTGCTTTTTGGATTTTTTTGGCCTTTGTCAAGTTATTTTTAATCAGTTAGTTAAGCGCCCTATCACCCACCGCTGCTCAGTTTTGCGTTCGCACGATGCTTACGCGTCGCCCGCCCGTTAGGCCGTAATGGAAACGAGATCTAAATAGTTTCTAAGTTTATTTGTTTATTTATAGCCTATTAAAATAGGAGGTTTGATTGAGTAACTTTTGGAAAGCCCTAAAAAGGGCAGCCAGAGCAACAGTTGATTCGCTCGGGCCCGGCCAATACACAGTCGAAGCTAAAAAAGTTACGTGCCCTCATTGTGGTCATCAAGAATTTGCCGAAGGTTCCGCTCAACTGAATACGACAGGGATGACGTTTATTGGTTTAGACTGGGCGAACAAGTCTGCTTACACTCTACTCTGTTCAAAATGCGGACACATCGAATGGTTTATGCAAAAACCAGAGAGGTTATAAGATCGGCTCTTCCTCAGATTTTGTTGGTTAAGCAGGGCTTAGCGCTAGCGCTCGGGTGAAGATGAGACAAAATAGTCAGAATCCATCGTCGATTGATATGGCATAAATGATTCACGTATTATATAGCTTTGCATATTTAAGCACCTATTCAGGAGGTATTGCTATGAGTCTCGGTGTAAGCGAGCTAATAATCATTTTCGTGCCATGTGCTCTTGGAATTTGGGCATTCATCGATATACTGACGAGCGAATTTATCAGTTCGACCGATAAAATAATATGGCTACTTGTAGTTGTATTCATCCCTGTTCTTGGTTTTGTCTTATATTTTACCTATGGTAGGAAACAAAGAGTTTCGGCAAAAGACTAGAGAATAACAGGACTTTCAAATTTCAGATATTTTCAGTTGGATGAACTGTCTCAGTGATACATTGTTGCGTTAGCATCTCATGGCCTACCATTTGCTCCATCCGACCGACCGAGCGCGTGCTTTTTAGCTTGCTTTGCGAGTTTTATAAGTTATTATTCTTAATAGATTATGTGAATATTTTTCATCGAAATGTGGATCACCATCCGTTTGCTGCCCGGTGCAGGGCATCGTCCTTCAAGCGGCTGCAGCGGATAGGCATCCCCACGAGCAAGCTCGCGTGCCGGCTGTCTCTGACCCGCAGGTGTTATGCGTGCAAGTCCAGAGTTCATGGAT
>WAPZ01000496.1 GCA_015520535.1 Candidatus Heimdallarchaeota archaeon | reverse complement strand
GAGCTCCACATGTCTTTGAGTTCATAATCATAAAGTTCTTCACCGCTTTTGTAGCGCATGTACAACTCGTAACGATAAATGTCCTTTTTTTTCATTTCATTCAAAACTTCTTCACGAATACGATTTTTCTCTTCATCCGAAAGAGAATTCCAGATTGATTCATAATCGATTTTCTCCTGGACAATTCCCCGCTGTTTCATAATCCCCCAAAACCTATCAATGAATTTCACTCCGTCCTTATCTGTGCGCCTGAGCTTTAATGGACTCTGAAAATTTTCCTTCCAGAAGTCATCCTGTGTTACCCAATCCACAATTGCCTTTATTTGCTCCGGTTTATATTTATCCAGTCGCATGAGTTTGTCCATAACCTCACACGACTTTTTTATCTTTGCTGGTGAGAATTGAATCTTTGGAAAATTCTTTTTGATTTTTTGAATCGTAAAAAGGGAGAGCTGAAATTCGATAGAATTTTCAGCATATATATTTTTATTATTTTTTATTTCTTTTCTTTTGTGGTCCCCATTTTTGGGGACACTTTTGTCCCCATTTTTGGGGACACCTGTCCCCATTTTTGGGGACACTTGCTCCTTTTTTGGGGACACTTGCTCCTTTTTTGGGGACACTTTTGGTTTTTTTTCTGGTAAAATCCAGCTTTCGTAATCCTTGTTAAATTTGTATTTGTTAATATATTTATCACCGTTTTTTTCAATTAAATTCATGGCGAGCAGTTTTTGAACTGCCCGCCATACATGTCCCCGAGAGAGCCCCGTCAGCTGGGATATTTGAGAGTATGAGATGTACTCTTCTTTCTTCCCCCAGCCGTATGTTTTGCGAATCACGGCCCAAAGGACCTGATTCGCTTCCCCTGGTATTCGAATTTTGCAAAGCGCTTCGATGATTTCGTTAGCAATTTTGGTATGGCCGTTCTCTACCTGCGGACTTGCCATTTCATTCCATTTCCGGAGTGTAAAAGTTCCATTTTTTTCTATTGTTAGGCGGAATAAAAAAAGCGTAAATGATGTTAAAGTATCATTTACGCTTATTAGAAGTTCTTCTTAAAGGAATATATATTATAGGACAACCCTTCAAACCCTGCATTCCGCCCGGTTTTACTGTTAAATCTTAGTATAAACCTTTTAATATCGATTTTTCTGCAGAGCCAGAATATTTTGGCTTTGAGCTTAATTTTGATAAATCCTTTCCACTTCATTCCACTCACCGTTTTGCTTTGTGTTTTTGGATTTGCTGCCAGATTTCGTAATTAATTTTATTCCAGCGCTCCATAAAATCCAGGCGCGACATCCGCCACTTACCACCCAGTTTTATTAGCGGGATCTTGAATCCAGGTATATTGAGAAATCCGGAATATTCATTGAGTTTGACCACTTTATTTACGACGTATTTGTAATCATACCCCGTTTCTGCCGCAAACTGGCGCAATGTTAAGCGTTGATTCAGGTTTACAAGCATTTCCTCGGTGTGCTTTACGGCATACGTTAACGCATCCAACTTGCGGGAAATTTCCGTCTGCTGCTCCAATATCTGAAAAAATTGGGTCCCGATAAGGGCCAAAGTTTTAAAAAAATGCTCCACGTCCGGCGCTAAAAACGTTAAGCTCCGTTCTGCCAGTTTTTCTTTCTTTTCCGTTTCAGTGTATTGGTCCCAACCTTCCGGACGCAAAATTCCTGCTTCTACGAAACGAATGATGGCTGTTTCCGGGAATCCCAATTCAATAAGGTGGCGAAATAAATAACGATATTGTGCCATATATAATAATTGGTGAAACGATTAAAGGCTAGTCTTTTTGCCGTGACGTTGTGGCCGATTTTTGTTTACGGCCATCTTTTGCGCGATTTCTTCCTCAATATCTATTCCCATCGCCCCGCAAATATCCAAGAGGCGAATAAAGGCATCGGCGATTTCTTCTTTAAAATTGTCCAGGTCACCGTGGCGCACCGCCTCAGCGGCTTCAGCTACCTCGGTAACTACCAACATTAATTTCCCCAACATCGCGTCACCATCGGGACCATTTATAGATGACGGTGTGTAAAATCCTTTCTCTTCCCGCCACTCTGTGATTTGTTTTGCTAACTCATTCATCCTCTTTCTCCCGTGACATACTTTTTTGAACTGACACTCTATTATTCCAATTGGCTATTGCTCCACCAATCCCAACGCCTTCAGGACCATTTGCATGGCAAGTTTTACATACTATCCAGGCGAAGCCCATCCTACTAATATCAACATCAAGGTGCCTACTATTGCAAAACGGACAGGGTTTTAAATCGTTTTTTTCAATCATTTCTTCTCCTCAAATTTAGCGCATGCATGCCAATTAACCCGGTGATCGCTTCCCGGTCAAAGTGTTTTCTTTACCAATAAACGTCACAGTCTGCCCGGTCACACTATCGTGAGGGCTGATAAAGGTGTACCCATACTCCTCAAGTTCTTTGCAATGGGTATTTAAAACAGACTGGGCATAATCCTTTCCCCGACCGGTAAACCGCTCCGCCTTTCGGTATTTATGCGCAAATTCCTCCACCGTCTGGCAATCCTGTACTGCCCGGCGCTTTACCCAGGCAGGAATGGAATGTGTACGTTTATTCCCCATCCCGTTTCCCCACAATATGCCAGTCATGTTCGCCGCAATTGCAATCATCCAAATATCCAGGCTGGCAAGTGCCCTGGATTTCCCCACATGGGGCCAGATCATTTACCAAACAGGCACACATACCAATTTCGTTGTATAGCCCATCGTATTCCATATTTTTCAGAAACCACCGAACGATATCTTCTATAGTTTGCAGGCTTTGCATTTCCGTAATCATCTGGCGTAAATAAACTGACAGGTCTAACGATTCCTGGTAAGCGTCAACGATAGCTTTGCGGCCATTAAATGCCCTTAAGGGCTGGCCATATTTTTGTGTGCCAAGCGCTTTCCGGGATTGAATATCCCGAATTAGCTGGTCGTGGATTGCCTCTCCCTTTCCATTCGGCATCGACTGGATTGCCGTTGCCGGATCCTCTTCCACAAAGCATTGGCAAGGCGATTGCCCACAAAGCGGGCAGCGGGGTTTATAGTTCTTCATTGTTGAGTTCCTCAATAACAAAAAATGGTTAAAAACAAAATGATTATCGAGCCAAATGTTGCCGTTAATCCAAATAGGAAAAAGTATATTTTATCGTAGATTTCAGTTTCCATTTTCCCCAGCCATAAAAGGTATAGGCCCATAAATAGCAAAAAAGGAATGTGAATAAATATAAGTATTTTATTATCAACAGTCATTCATCCTAACCTACATATATTACAACAAAGCCCCATGGGCTGCGCACCAGGGCCCATGAGACCTTGTTGCACCTTCATCTTATAGCGGCCGGTCGCACTGGTGGGTACCCCGGGAGTCTTTGCCGCATTCCCGTGCCGTCCGCTGGTGCAGCACAGCGAATGACGGCCAGTGTCTCCACTTCCAGCGGAGGGGACGTTATCCGCACCAGTGAGTGGTGGGCAGTACTCGCTGGCCGGTGCCGCCATGAGCCCACCCGGCCTTTCCGGGTTGGTTTCGTTGTAACAGTGAATTTCCATTGTCTTATCTCATTAAAATTCAGAAAAATCAATCCATTCTGGTTTGTTTATTTTTATAACAATACTTACTGCTAATGGGTTAACGTACCAGTTTTTAAAATCTTTATTTCCCATAAACTCCTTAACAAGCTCACCAACGGTTGTGTTTTTATCAATTTTCTTTACTACATCAACGTCAGCCGAATGATCTCCCCGATAATCTACGGTTTTATAAATAGCGATGAGCTCAATTTCATTGTTATCAATTAAATCCGATATTTTTTCTTTAGCCTTGTCATTCATCCTTATCTCCACTTCTTTTATCTTTTGTCTTTTTTCTTTTGTCTTTTTCCCCCTCACCGGCAACCCCGGAGCGTCCTTTACCGGCAAGGGGTTTTAAATCACTTTTTACGGTTGGTTTTTAATTAAATGCTCCGGGGTTAACACTTCATTGATATCAATCCACTGTTGTTCCTTGCCGGTGCCGTTGCAATTGCGGCAAGGGATTTCTTCGGGGATTTGTTCCGGATCCCCCACATATCCATTATCCCAGAACCACATGCGCATATCACTTACGGACATGCGCGCTCCGCCAGCAGCATAAAAGCGTTCCCATATCGGATTCATTTCCGTTCCGGTGCCGCCGCACTCGGGGCATTTTCTGCGGATTAAAATTTCAATGCCGTCCATTAT
>WAPZ01000495.1 GCA_015520535.1 Candidatus Heimdallarchaeota archaeon | reverse complement strand
CTTTAATGGGATAAAAATTGATTTTATTTTCCATAAGGTTATCTTTTACTTCCTTTAATTCAGCAGAAAAGTCTTTTTGCTTATTTTCCTCCCCAATTTCAATCAGTTTGTTCAAAAATTTTTGTATTTTGCTCGTTTCGATTATCTTCTTTCTTCTCTCCGTGTGAAATGTCGTCTGGAGCTTTTCTAAGACTTCCTTTTGGAGTTGCATTCATTACACCTTTTCACATTCAATATTATACTGCGGATTCAAAGTTTTAAAATCAAATGTATAAGGCAAAAACACTTTTTTAGAGATAAAAGTGGGATTTTTTTCTAATTCTTTGCTGTACAACAGTTTTTTAGTCTCACTAAAAATGGATTATTATTTTCCAGTTTTTTTCTTTTAGGCTTTTCCGAAATATTAGTGATATAAATAGGTGGTTGCGCGGATATGGTGTGGCTGCTGGGTATGAACGCATAAAAAATGGTTAAGAGGCTTGTAATACCGCTCATTTGTGCCCATGCCCGTGTTCATTCTGTGTCACGAACACCGAGTCGTTCACCTTGATAAAAGCCGCTGTAACGACTGATACTGCGTTCTATAGCAAAACTTGCTGTTTTAGTTGTCGACGCTCTTCTTCAGTCAGTTGTAGCACGTCATAGACAGATTGGCATGTCTAATTATCTTTAGGAAGTGCACTTATTGCTATTTTTTCTGGTTGCTGCAGTACGTAAAAAAGATTTATAAATTTCCACATGTTTAACAACTTTAGGTGGCAAGAAATGCAGTGTTTCACCATTTATTATAATGAGACCTCCGGTTCCTTGAGTTTCCTCTAAGACCACTCCGGTTTTCCAGCTTTTTTCCAACCACCTGGGATTTTCTAGAAATTTTTTATTTTCCTCACGATAATAAAGATGATTTCCACCAAAAGCATAAGGAATTCCCCATTTTCTTCCAACAAACCATAACCATGCTTTACTCATTTTCCCAAATCTATTTTCTATAATCTCAGTATTTACTTTATTCCACGTTTCTTTTTCCCATACCTCCACATATTTATCGCGTGTCGCTGCATATACATACTTTTTATCGGCATACACACCAAGAGGAATTGTTTGTAAGCCAGTCAACGTTGCTACCTTTGTAAAATTTCTCTTCCTCCATACAACTACTTTAGGGCTGCGCATGTCAGCTGAAGCAACATAGATATACTGCTTATCCACATATAAAGTGGTAGCAGAGGTTAGAAGAACAAGTTCGTCGTCGCTGTCAACCTCCATCTGTAATTGCGAATCTGGAAATAAGACAACACCATCATCTTCACCCACTTCTTTGTCAATTCTTTTTTTAAGAATACCTTTATCTAGGATTACTACGCCATCATCATGAATAATATAAAGATATTTTTTATCGTCATGAATTGAACGTGCACGAAAATTTGGAAGAATCGCTTTTACTTGGTAGGTGGCTTTATCATACACTCGTATTGTTTCATCAAGTGAACTGCTGTATATATACCAATTATCTGCATGTACACATTTTACTTTGTCAGCATGCTCTTGTAATGCAATAATTTCGGTTAAAGTTGTTTTATCATATATTCGCACGGTTTTATCTGACGATGCACTATAGATATATTGAGAATCAGCATAAACATCATTTACTGCTTGATCTTTATCACCTGTAAGCAACGCAATTATTGTGTGAGTTTTCTTGTCCCACATACTTATAGTTCCATCTCGCAAACCTCCATAAATAAAGTTCTCGTCAACATAAAGACTTTCAACAGCCGAACTGTGTGCATCTAATATCGCAATCTTCTTGAAAGTAATTTTATTCCATACATCCACTCTCGTACCACCAGTACTATAAATATAGAAAGTATCCGCACACACAACCGTTATTCCCAAACTAGAAGTTGTTAATGTGGCGATTTCAGTGAACGTTGTTTTATCCCAAACGCGAACCATCCCATCCTCACCGGCACTGTACAGGTGGGCGTTATCGGCATAGACGCTGTTGACGGTTCCTTTGTGAGGAAGTGTGGTGATTTCGGTGAAGGATGTTTTCTCCAAAACACGAACTGCACCTTTGTCATCCGCACTATATAGGTGGTCGCTATCGGCATACACACAGTTGACGGTTCCTTTATGGGGGAGTGTGGCGATTTCGGTGAAGGATGTTTTATCCCATATACGAACCATTCCATCCTCGCCAGCACTGTATAGAAACTCATCATCGACATAAATGCAATTTATAAAATGGGTATGAGCTGCGAGAGTGGCGATTTCTTTAAGAGCTGTTTTATCCCATACCCGAATGGTTGTATCTCCAGCACTATAGATATAGTTAACATCGGCACATATAGTTTTTATCGGATATTTATGGCCGGAAGAATAATGAACCAGAATGATAGGATGAAAATCATAATTCGAAAATGGCACAACCTTCGCAAATTTTTTAAGGCTACTCATCTCAAAAGCCTTTTTGTTTTACTTTTTTTATCTATATTAAAGAAGATATGACTCTCTTGATTTCTTATTTCTCTATTAATTTACAAGATAAATAAGTGAGATGGTTTCACCTATAACTCCAAAGTTATAACTGGATACATTAAATAACACTGGATACTGCCCTCTTTTTTCATGTTGTGTCCCTCAGTGAAGTGTAGACTTTTGTCGGTTATATAGCTCTTTTTAGAATTTCGAAAAAGCCTATTCCTTTATTACGCAATTTCGGTGTTAGGCTCACCTAAAACTTTTTTATGTCAATATTTTACTGGCGTTAAATATATAAAAGGGTTCAACTAGAATTCAACGCGGTGAAAGAGTGCATTAATCTCAAAAAACACTAAAATATATAACAAAAGAGTGTTTTGGAGTAAAAACGCAAAAATGTTCTTTTTTTAGTTATTGTGTTCCCTTTTAAGGAAAAAACAGTAGGTGAAACTCACATTGGAAAAGCAGCCAAAATTTGTTGGAAAAGTTGAATTTCCTGTTACGTGCGAAATTGGGAAAGGGTTAGAAAATGCAATAGCGTGTAATACTACAATCGGCTATATTGATGGGGAAAACGGACGATTATATTATCGTGGCATACCGATTGAGGAATTGGCACGACATTCGCACTTTGAGGAGACCGCCTATCTTTTGTTGTATGGGAAATTACCCACACGAAATGAGTTAGACGAGTTTTCTGACAAGCTCAAACGATATCGTGATGTCCCGGAAGAGATTATTGAAACTTTGCAACGCTTTCCTAAAGAATTACATCCTCATCCGATGCACATGTTGATGACAGGCGTTTCAATGTTAGCCGGCTTCGATGACCGAACCGAGGTTATGACACAAGAAAGTGAGGAAGAAATTGGACTTAAAGTAATCTCGAAAATTGCTACCTTAGTAGCAGCAATTGAAAGGATTATAAGCGGAAAAGAGATTATAAAGCCCGATAAGTCTTTACCGCACACCGCCAACTTTTTGTACATGCTGACGGGAAAACGTCCCGAGGAAAAATATGTGGAAAAGGCAATGGATGTTTCTATGATTTTATATGCTGACCACGGGATGAATGCTTCCACTTTTACGGCTATGGTAATTCATTCAACTGAGTGTGACATGTATGCCAGTATTGCCGGGGCGGTTGCTGCACTGAAAGGCTCACTTCATGGTGGTGCAAATGAACGTGCGGTAAAAACTCTTATGGAGATCGGAAGTGTAGACAATGTGGAGGCTTGGTATCGAAAACAGCGCGAACTCAAAAAGAAGATCCCCGGTTTTGGACATCGGGTTTACAAAGCCTATGATCCGCGTGCTAAGATTTTCAAAAAATATGCTATGCGTTTTTGTCAAGAGGAGAAGTTAGCCAACTTATGTAAAATTGCATTTAAATTAGAAGAACTTGTTATTTCAGATCTAGGTGCGAAAAAGCGGATTTTCCCCAATGTTGATTTCTATGCGGGTTTAGTATGGCGTGGAATAGGTCTTAGCATTCCAATATATACCCCGATCTTCGCAGCCGCAAGATCGGTAGGATGGGTTGCCCGAATTTTAGAATATTACAAAGAAAATCGTATTTTCCGTCCTCGTGCACAATATTATGGACCACTTAATGTGCCATATGTGCCAATAGATGAAAGATAAAATCTCCTTCTTTTCTTTTTTGTACATCGGAATAAGTTAATTTAAACAGTATATACGATAAATGAGGTGATTCCACATGTTTGACAAATTAGAAGTTCCAAATGAAGGCGAAAAAATTACTTTTAAAAACGGAAAAATCGTGGTACCCGATAATCCGATTATACCTTTCATTGAAGGTGATGGTATTGGTCCCGATATCATGAGAACATCGAAGAAGGTTTGGGACGCTGCGATTGAGAAGGCCTACGGCGGAAAACGAAAAATAGTCTGGTTTGAGATTTTTGCGGGAGAAAAAGCCGAAAAACTTTACGGTGAAGTTCTACCCGAAGATACCTTTGCGGCAATAAAAGAGTTCAAAGTTGCTATCAAAGGACCATTAACTACACCCGTTGGTGCGGGATATCGTAGTTTAAATGTGGCCATTCGAAAACGACTCGATTTATATGCTAATGTTCGACCTGCGCGTCATTATTCTGGTGTACCATCACCAGTGAAAAATCCGCAAGATCTTAATGTAGTGATCTTTCGTGAAGCAACAGAGGATGTTTATGCCGGTATTGAGTGGGAGCGTGGTTCTCCAGAGGCACAAAAGCTTCGCCAGTTCTTAAAAAATGAATTTGATATTGATGTCCGTGAAGATGCAGGACTTGGCTTGAAACCAATTAGTGAGTTTGGTACAAAGCGTTTGGTCAGAAAAGCGATCCAGTATGCTATCGACCATAAATTACCGTCGGTCACATTAGTTCATAAAGGGAACATTATGAAATATACAGAGGGCGCCTTTAAAAAATGGGGTTATGAAGTGGCAATTGAGGAGTTTCGTGACTATGTCATAACGGAAGACGAGTTATGGGATCAAGTGAAAGCTGAAGATGGTGTTACACCAATCCAGAAAAAAGGATATTATGCACATTTACGCGGTGGTCGAGAACCTGGAGATCCCGGTGGTCGTATTGTAATTAAAGATCGTATTGCCGACCAGATGTTTCAACAAGTGCTTTTGAGGCCAAAAGAATATTCCGTCATTGCATTACCAAACCTTAATGGAGACTATCTTTCCGATGCGGTGGCGGCACAAGTTGGCGGCTTGGGTATGGCTCCGGGCGCAAATATTGGTGATGAAATTGCGGTGTTTGAGCCGACACATGGATCAGCGCCCAAATATGCCGGCTTAGATAAAGTTAACCCGACCGCACTTATCTTATCTGGTGTGATGATGTTAGAACATTTAGGTTGGATTGAAGCCGCAAATTTAATTAAAGACGCTATTGGAAAGACTATTTCTCAGAAATTAGTTACTTATGACTTAGCAAGACAAATCGAAGGTGCAACTCAACTAAAATGTTCTGAATACGGTGATGCGT
>WAPZ01000494.1 GCA_015520535.1 Candidatus Heimdallarchaeota archaeon | reverse complement strand
GTATAAGAGACAGTTGTTACATTGATATTGATCGATAGTTTTTTGTTTAGAATATTTTCAATTTTTTCGATTTTCCTGTGAATTGATTCTAACTCACTACCAGTATTATCTGAAAAACAGATATCTCCTGGTGTTCGTGCAATACAAGGAGTTTGTTTGATACACTGTGGATAAACAAGTTCTTTTTTGAGAAGATCGTTGTTATCTGTTGCGGTATTTTCAGATTTTTTAAAGGAAATTATTGCAATAAACACCATAAAACCAATAAAACCGAGTAACGACAACCAAAACCACACTGGTGGATCAGC
Organism: Candidatus Heimdallarchaeota archaeon; assembly: GCA_015520535.1. GTDB lineage: Archaea > Asgardarchaeota > Heimdallarchaeia > Hodarchaeales > S146-22 > S146-22. The sequence goes on along the minus strand of WAPZ01000494.1, from coordinate 2,985 downwards.
GCGATATACAAACATATCGTCTCTCATAATTAACTCCTAATATTTTTGATCGTGATGGTCGGGGCGAGAGGATTTGAACCTCCAACCTCCCGGTCCCAAGCCGGGTGCTCTACCAGGTTGAGCTACACCCCGTAAATGGCCAGTGTATTATATATCGTTTTATCAAGAAAGACAAGATTAAAGGGGGTTATATTTCTACGGCTTCCTCTTCTCCACCTTCGATTCCTTCGCCGCCGGCTTCTGGTTCGATACCACCTACTCCTCCTTGTAATTCTTCTTCTGGTGTCGGCGGAGCACCCAAGGGTGGACCTCCTCCGCCTCCTAGTCCGAGCTCGTTTTCTTCGAAGTTCGGTTCCTTGATTCCATAGATTAGTGGGTAATCTTCTTCGCCTTTGTCCTCTTTTAGTCCAAGTTCTTCTCTTCTTAGCTTCTCGTTTATTAGTATCTCTTCGTCGGTCATCTGGAGATACTTCTTCATGATAAATCTCTTCGACAGGTAATTGATACCGTCAGCACTTGAGTAAGCATTGAGTATAGCAGAATCAAGTTCAAGTTGACGATATCTACCAAAGTTCGAAGGTTCAGGTAGTTCAATCTTAAAGATTGTAGGATCAATTTGAATGTCACAAACACGAAGATATTTTTTGAACTCTTCATCAAACGTTCTTTCTAACGCTTGTTGTATTCTTGTTACAAATAAAGCGAACCTTAATTCTTGAATGTAGGCGATACCAACCTTACCATCATTCCATAACTGACCGCCTTCTTGCTGTTCAATCATATATGAAGCTGGGACACGCAAACCACGCCATAATTTTCGTTGGAAATATTCTAAGTCAGAAACTTCACCTAAGTTTTGACCACCTGGCAGAGTTTCAACGCGTGTGCCAGATTCGTTTGTCCGGACAGCAAAGAAAAAATCTTCTACCATTGATTGTGGGTTATACGTTGCGTCAATCTCGTTTTGTCCGCCCATAAATGTCGGCACACGCTTTTGTCTTAACTCGTTTTTTAATTGTTCCAAATATTTCTTTGCACGTGGGGGTGGCATATTTCCGACATCAATATAGAAAACACGTCGTTCAGGTGCACGTTGAACACGATAAATTATAATTGCATCTTCCAAAAGTTCTTTTTGTTTGAACGTTCTATATACTGGACGAAGAATTGATTCACCAAATGGTGCTGTATCAGACATGTCATCATTGAGTGTGAATCTTACTATTTCTGATGCGTGAACAATTTCAGTTTCTCCAGGTACCAATGTATTTGCACCTAAAGGAACCGAATAGCCACTTGATCGAGGTTTCTTTGTTCCCTTGCGAATCTGCCATGCAATAACTTTTGTAGCATCCTGTTCATCAACAAGAGCAGCAACGACGTTTTTTGGATGTATAAACTGCCATTTGTCAGCTGGATGTTTTCTTCTGAAGAAAGCGTCACCATATTTAATCACAGTTCGAGCGATATTAAATCTTCTGTTTTCCAGATCTTGTATTTTAACCCAACGTTTTAAAGCTTCACGAAGAACAATAGCAACAGAATCATTAATTTGTGTTTGTTCAGAAATTGTATAGATAATTTTAAATGGTTCTTGTGTTTTAAAATCATTACCGACAACTTCTTCGGCAATTGTATCTAACGCCCTTGATACCTCAACGTCGCCGTCCATAAGATCGTATTCGCGATACTTTGTCATACGCGATGCCGATCCTTGGACTAACCGTTGATACCAAGAAACGTTTGTATACATCCCTGGATCGACAAGCTCTTGACTGTCGACCATAGGGAGAGTGCTTGGTTTAGGTTTAATAACCTTGTAATATTTTGTCCATTTAGCCATCGAAAATATTTACTCCTTAATTATTATTTGTTAATTATGTTCAATCGGACATTAAATCACTATCAATTATTGAAGCGCCAGTAAACTTTGGTTTGTTCTTTTCAATAACTTCAGTTTGTCTTTTTGTTTCTTCAACTTGTGTCTCTACAAATTTTACAAGTTTTTTCAATTCGTTTCTGCTTATTTCATTGTCTTTTTTGAATTCTTCAAGCATTCGTGAAAACACTTGAAGTTTTTCTCCTTCGAGTTCTCTTTCAGCTCTTTGCTGCAATTCTTGAGCTTGTTGTGCATTCTTTCTCAGTTGTTCTGCAGTTTCTTCTAATCTAGTTGAAATTATACCAAAAGATTCAAGAGCAGCTTCTGCAGCAAGTCCTATTGGTCCGAGCAATCCTGTTACACCATATGTAATTGCTGAACCGATATTACCAGCTTCCCACGCTTGTGCAATTTTTGGAATGTTTATTGCTGCACCGAGAAGTGAACCTATTACTGGAATACTACGCAACACCCCTTTCCCTAAAATTTTTGCACCTGTTCGAATAGCCGTTCCTGCTATTCCACGAGTCCCGGTTTGTACTGCTTGTCTTGAAAGTTGTCTTTCTGCAGTATCGATCGCAACATCAGCTGCTTCAAGTCCAACGAAGCCTCCTAACACAGATAATCCCTGACCGACTGTTCTACCAAAACGTCCTCTGCCAAATCTTGTTTGTCTCAATCGATCTAGACCACCACGAACTAGCCCGCCGATACCTCTACCACCTGCAAGTCCGAATTTACCAACCGTAGCTGCTAGAAACGCAGCGGTAATTAATAATTGTCTATTTGTTGTTGCAATATCAGCTGTGCTTACTGCTATCCGTGCAACTTCAGTTGCTATTTTGTTTGTTGTTGTGTCAAGCGAACCAAATATACTTGTTTGTGTTTGTTGTTCGCGTACACCGTCGTCAATTCTTAACAGTTGTCGTGTTGCTAATTTAGAAAATTCACCTTGTGGACCGAAATAACGATCAAGGTCCATTCGTTCTAATACAGATCTTAGCACAAGTTCGGTACCAAACCCTTGTTGTCCTAATGCAGCTGTTTGTTCGGTGATTTGTCTTGTTAATTCTGCAAACCTTTGTTGTTCTTCAGGTGTCCTCAAG
>WAPZ01000493.1 GCA_015520535.1 Candidatus Heimdallarchaeota archaeon | reverse complement strand
TATAAGAGACAGGTGTCTGACGTACTAAACCAGATTTTTTGATATGGAATAAATTGGTTTTTCACTTCAAATGAGGGCTAACGGACAAGTATAAGCGTAGTGCGGGTTTCGGAGCAATTCACTGTCCACCGACATCAATGTTTTTTTGGAATATAAAAGTTTCAAATTTATACTGTCAGACTGCATTACGCTTATACTTTGTTGTGCCTCGTTTATCCGTTTATTGTTCGAAAATCTATTCTATTAAATCCGCAACTCCTGAAACTTCACCCAACACATTGGCATAGTCAATTAATTTTGCTCTGACTTCGTTAAGAATTTCTCTAAGTTCTTTACTGTGTTCCCATTCTAGTTCATGCTCCCTATTAGTTTTATCCTTGTTATTCTTTTGTTCCCAATCAAGAAGTAAAGGATGCCATTTTGATAAAACTGGTCTAATTACTTTATTAAGAATACCGACTGCTAAATGTCCAAAAGTTATGTCGTTAGGATTATTAGCTGTTGCAATAGAAGGTCCATATTTTTTTAAAATATTTCGTGTAATTGCAAATAATTGATACAGAGATGTAAGAGATTCTCTTAACAGTCCTTCTTCTTCCTCTAATTCAGCTGTTGCTATTCGAGTTGCTAACTCAACATACATTTCCCAGGCAGCATATTTTTGGTTGTCATCGATTTCCCAGGTTGCTTCGATACCAATAAAACCAAGGTTTACATTAAATTTCGTTTCTGATAATTTTGCAATTGGCATAATAAATATAATTAAGAGTTTGCACGTCTCATAGGTCTGCTTAAATCGTAATTACAACTTGCTCTATCATTATATGTTTGGTCAATTAAAAATCTCATATTGCCAATATCAGCAATAAATTTCTCCCAATTTAAGACTGATATTTTTACATCTTTGCACAAAAGATTGTCAATAATTCTGTCAGGCAAATAAGGATACCTTCGTTCATATTCGCTTCTTTCATTTATTGATATCCAAGAAGAAACTTCAGGGTAAATCCTTTCTTTTTCGTCTTTATGACTAGCCGTAAAATAGCTGCACCTTGTTGATGGTAGATTTATGACTAAAATGCCTGACTTTTTATTTACCTTACCGTCATACATACTCGAATATAATTCCCAATCAACATGTTTTCTTTTTTTGGTTTCAGTACCTACCAATAAAATTGTCACTGTTGAATCTTTTAAATAATCATCACGTATTATTTCCCTTATCCTAGAATCATCCAAAGAATCATCAATATCGCCCGTGTCAACTGAAGCATCAATAAATACCTTATGAATTTCGTTTATTCTTAACAATTCTTCTTTATACCACTGGTCATTCTCATGATGATAACTAATAAAAACTTTATGTTTCATTTCGTCTGTTTTATTTAAATGAGGCACAACGGTTTGGCTATGCGTAGTGCGGGTTTTTGAAACTCTTCACATTCAATTTACTACTAATTTTATATTTTGCTATTAAGCTCATATTTAGCACTTTACCCGCATTACGTATAGCCTTTGTTACCCACCGTACTTGTCATTCATTTTTTTCTAAATAAAGCGTAAATATAAGGTCTTTCTGCACCTGAAGGCATTATATAAATGTATTCAAAACTGTCTATTAATTCAAAATCGGCTCCAAGTTTTTCCGTAAGCATTTCTTTACTGTATCTATGAACTGGAAGACCTGCACAAAGTTCTGCCCCACTTAAATTATACTCGGCTAAAATAACATAACCTTTGCTTTGTGTTTTGCTTTTAAGTAAATCAAAATAGATTTTCTGATCAGTTTCTTCCGTAAAGAAATGAAGAACTGCCCTATCAATCCATAAATCAACAGGTTCAATTTTTTTCAGTTTTGTCGGTTTCGTTAAATCATCAATTATAAATTCAACTTTATTACTTCCCGTTCTGTCCTCTAACTTTTTCAACGCAACTTCGCTTATGTCGGTAGCAATTATATTTGAATATCCTTTATTGAGAAGTTCATCAACAAGAGTGGTACTACCTGAACCAACATTTAAAATCCTTGCAGATTTATTTAAGCCTGTTTTTAAAATAAGTCTCAGCATAGGACTATGATCTGTTTCGTACCACCCTAATTTATCTTCGGGGCTATTCAAATAAGCCTTATCCCAATGTTCTTTTAAATTAACTTCATTGTTTATTTCTGTTGTAGTTGAGCAACAACTTTTCCCTTTGTCATTGATATTACAGCTTTCTCCTTTCATACTATGTCATTTTTAATTTTATCAAATTCCTCTTTGCTAATTTCTCCATTAG
>WAPZ01000492.1 GCA_015520535.1 Candidatus Heimdallarchaeota archaeon | reverse complement strand
GACAACGGCTTCCAGATAATTTACGATTGTGGTAACAGTGTTTGGATTTGGAAAAATTGTCAATCTCTAACAACCGATTGTAATTGACCTTTCATGTCTTTCATTAAAAGGTTGAATTCTTTTTCAATTTTATCCAGCTGTTGTTTTTCACTTTCGTGTCTTTTATCTGCAAGCTCTTCACGTTGTTTTTCAAGGTCTGATCTTTGACGTAACAATTCATTATAATTTCTTTGCAAATCGTTATATTCATCAATTAATTTATGCAAAATCTTTTCTGCTTTGTTTTTGATTGTCGATGATAAATCTTTGTTTACCTTGACCCATATTTTTCTCGTTGTTCTATATTTTCCACTAGAAGGAACACCTATCCAGGATCCTACGTCATCAAATGGATCAGGTGAATATTCAGTTTCAACTTCTTTGTATTTGACGGGATACCATTCTTCTCCTTTAAGATCAAATTGAATTGTTTGACCTTCGATCTCTTTTCTAATTATTTCCATATCTTCTAAAGAATGTTTGATTTTCTCAAGTTGTTTGTCTAACTCACCAAGTTTGTTATAAAGTTCATCGTTTCTGTATTGCGAGTGAATTTCTTTGTGTATCTCTTCTTTTGCTCTTTCGTGTGCGTCAATTAATGTCGCATACATGTTTATTGTTTGAATAAACTTTTTAAGTTTTTGTCTTATCGAAGGTGAAAGATTTTTAATAAGTTGTATACCTTGTTGAATATCTTCTTTAGAAGACATTCCGGCTATTTTTGTTATCTGTTGTATTTCCTTTGGTAATAAATTTTTATATTGGTTGAATAATGATTTTGCGGTTGAGTTTTTCAATTCATTATCAATCAGTTGATCTCGTAATGCAAGAAATTGATCAAAAAGTTTATATTTATCTTCTAAATTACATTTTTTACAATCAGTTGAATGAATAACATTGACAAATGCTACTCCTCGTGATTTTGATTGTGGTTGTGTATCGTGGACGGGCGGCCATTCAAACTCAACTTCGCAACCAGGACGACACTGACTTAAGTTCGAATCTCTTGACGGAACAATTAGTTTACGAACGTCAGGTAGTTCGCCCTGTAATGGTTGAATTTTAAATCCTCTGTCTGTTGTTTGTAATATACCTTTTTTTATCATTTTTGTTCCTCTTAAATTGTTACGTCATCAAGTGAAAGATAAATTTCGTATGGTATACCTTGCGAGTTTGCATACGCAATTATATCTTCCGCTGTATCCAATGTCTCGGCCACAGCAAACACACGACCACGTATTGTCTGGATAAATCTGTCATGAACTTCAGCAGGCGCTGCAATCCAAATTGGACATCTAAATTCTAATACGTAACGAATTATTCTTCTCTCTGTTCCTGACGGAATATTTTCTTCAGGACGTATTCCCGTCAATTCAACAATACTGATTTTTGTCCAGTCAAATGTTTCGTCGTTTGATTGTAGTTGAATTAATGGATCGAACAACATCAAAATCTGTTCAAGCATTTGGTGCATCTGTTCAGTATTTGAAGCCCACAGACCAAGTTCGTAGTATGCATTGTATGGAACAGGCATTCGCTGTCTAACAACCTTTATATCATCGGGAACGACACCACCAATTGGAACGAATGACTTTTCGCGAACATTACCAATACCTTTTGCTCGATCTGCAGCATATTCAAGACTAACAAGCTGTGCTGACATAATCGGTAATCGTATCGGTTTGTTTTGAGTGTTTTCGTTAATAATTGCTGCAGCAACCCTGTCTTTATGTGCTAAGACAATAGGAACGGTGATTAATCTCGGTTCTTTGTCACCGGTTCTACCAACTTTTACCTTCATATTTGCAAACACAGCCATGAATTGTACAGTAAACTTTTTGATTTGTTCATTGTAATAATAATCGAGTAGCTGTGCCATATTCTATTTGCTCCTTATGTTTCGTCTCTTGGTATAATCTCGTCGTTAGGTCTTTCGAACGGTGATGTAAGAAGTTCTTGTAATATAGGTTTCGTTCTGCTAAAGAACGATCTCTTATCAGTTTCGAGATAAACCCATCTACCTTTAGACGCTGAATATCTATATAGTCTCGCTGGAATATTCCCTGCCAACCCTTCGTATGTTAACCGATGATAATCACCGTCCTTCGGATTTTCAGGGAATTCAGGTCCTTCAGTAAATGGTGCGCCGTTCGGTGGCATGGCGTCTTCGACATATAAACTTCTTCCTTCCAAACCTATTGTTTGAAGATTGGTGATATTATAATCTTGTGCTTCTTGCAAATCTTCTTCATTGAATGCACGTAACTCGTTGTTTGCGTCAGTCCCTCGTTCCGGTAACCTTAAACCTGCTTGGTTTTCAATCTCGTGACTGACAGCTGTATAATCTTGGTAATTTGGATTCTGACCGTCATCGCCTGACATCAAGTTCAGTTCTTCAGGGATTGGTTCAGCAGCAAGATCACCAAAAATATCTTGTGTTTCTTGCGTGGCGAGTGCCGGTAATGCGACAATTCTTAACATGACTGGTTGCCAACCAGGTGTATAACCTTCAGTGCTCCATGCAACATCGGTAACTT
>WAPZ01000491.1 GCA_015520535.1 Candidatus Heimdallarchaeota archaeon | reverse complement strand
TATAAATAGTAATGATTTCAGTATTTATGGTGTTAATTTTTCTTTTCACTCGTTTATAATCAAATATATGATTATAAAGAAAACACCATTCTTAAGTAAAAACACCAGTATTACATATTTTTCAAGAAATAGATGATTGTCATTGGGAAAAACTCCATCAACTAGAAAAGTATGTTCTTGAATTCAAATTGCTAAATATTAAGTGTCATGATGTAGTGTGTAATTTTTAGGTGGCAAGATTGAGAGGAACTTCTTATGTGTAAGGCATTTTGGTGGTCACTAGATTAATAATTCATTATTTTACCCTATATCGATGAAATAAAGTTTCTTCTCCCAAAAAAGTGCGAATTTGTTCTAATAAATCAAGAATGTGACTGTCAATATTTTCTAATACTGTGGTTATCACTTTATGGTCAAGCAATTCCCTCTTTGTTTTCATGTTTCCGTTTAGTTGTTCATTAAGGGGGCCAAGAGTTACTTCGTCCAGTCCTTCATTTTTTAGGGTTTTTCCTAACTGTATGGCGACGTTTGGTTCTAAAAGTTGCAGATCACCTAAATTTTCTTTTTTTAGTTGAATATATCCGCCTTTGCTGTCTTGTCTTAGAGATAAAAAATGTAAGAGTCCTAAGGTGCTGTTAAGCCAGCCGGCTTGACCTAAGGCTTCGAGGGGATCAGTGATAGGAAGCGTCCAGGTGACTTGTGAAATAGTTCTTTCGTGGCTGTATGCCGCAATGATGCCGATGGTTGGGAGCCACATGCGTGCTACTCCACCGATAAGTAATTTACCACTCCTTTTATAGCAATCCTCATTGGTGGTGTGGTTTTTAAGCATGGGTGATGGGATTTTAATTCTGGAAAAGGTGCCCATATTGAGAGCGTCTAAATATTTGACGGAATAATTACCACCGGCAAGACATTTCCTTCTTAGTTGTGAAACATCATATCCGACTTTTTTCTTCCATTTCGTCGGAGATTTGTTTTGTTTACAGGTCGTGGCGGCGGAAGAGAAAAGATATTCTTTAATTGGAATGAGCGGAAGTGTATGTCCATTAAAGGTTTTCTTAAAATAAAGATGGTAAGCGGTGTGAGTGAGGAGTGGATGAGAAAATCCCGCAATTAGATTCCAATTTATCGATGCGGCTTTTTTTACTTTTTTTTCCTCGACAGTGTAGACATTCATGAGTAAATTTTGTTTCCGATCACGTATTTGTTGAAGTTTCCATGGTTTAAGGTGTTTAAAAGAGATAAGATATCTTGCATATACTTTAGCCTCTAAGGTTGACATGGGAGCTCTTTTTACATAGACCACTTGTGTCGTTGGTGGTGTTTTTTCCTCTTTTTTTGTGGTGGTTATGGGTGGATAATGCTTGAGGATAAGACAGATTTCACTCAGAACTGTATTTTCGCTCCATGCCCAATTTTTGTTTGGATCATCAGAGATGATAATGGCAGTCGGTAGTATGTTATTGTCCACTAGATATAAGCGGATTGGTTGCCAATCGATGCCACTTAACACGACACGTGGAAGAACAAATGCCATTACTCCATGCGGTTTAAGTAATTGTGCGGCTTTAAGGAGAAAATATGCTGCTAATCCCGCGCGGCCAAAGCTTCGAGCCACACCACGCTCCTTGATCCATTTTTTTCCTAATTTTTTAAGTTCTACTAACAATTCTTTTCGATTTGTTTGCGGTAGATGACCAAAAAGACTAGATTTCCCCACGTTACCCGTTCTGGCAAATGGTGGATTCATAATAATTATATCTGGTCTTTGTAACATCAATATGTTAGTTTTCAAATCGGTTAGTGAAACTGCTTTCGCCGTTGCCGGTAACGGTGTCAATAACCCAGTTGTTGGAACCATTACTTTATTTGTATGAGAGTCTACTGCTAAATCCAATGATCCTAATCGTTTTTTTTGCTGTCTATCAATTCCCAGCGGAAGAACATAGATATTAGTTTTTTCAACGGGTGTGTTCGGCGATCTTAAAATTAAGGTCGAGGTGGCTAAATGTGCAGCATATTCCATTACGTCAAACCCACAAAGCACATGTTCTAGCAACATTTTATGAAGTAAATTACGTTCTTCAACCGTTGGCTTTATTCCCTTCACCATCTTTTGCGTCATAAATCGGTCTACAATAGCACTATACATCGCTGAAAGTAAGGTTCCCGAACCACACGCCAAATCAAACACCGTCAAATTCTGAAGTGCGTGGGGAGTCTCAAACGTTATGGTACTCTCCGCTAATGCCAATTCACTTAATAACATTGCTGCCTCTAATGATGTATAATAAGTCGCTAATCCTTTTGCTAATGTTCTAAAAAGCAAATAATGATAGACTCTTCCCGCCAAATCGTGTCGAAATATCACCCCAGAACGGACAGTAGATAATGCAAGATCTGCAAGTGATAGTACAGCCCTATTAACGGCGACATTTGCTGGTAAATGCTCTAATAATTTCAATGTTGGCATAAATATGGAACGATAGGTTTTTTCTGGTAAAATCTTATTCCACTCGTTAATTAGCCATGTAATTGGATCTTTTTGATCTATCTGGTGTAGGCTTTGTAAATGTGGTATTACATCGCTCTTCGCTAATGCTTCATGCAATGTTAACGCGTTATAGACTAAAAACAATCCTACTTTCACTCTAGATTGTGTAATTTGCGCCTTCGACTTTGTCATGTTTACGACACATTCTTTTTCCGTTCTCATTACCAACGTATTAAGAGAAATGACCATTATCGCCGTTTCTAGGGGTTGTTTCGCCTATAAACAACTAAAAATCCAATCAATTGGTTGGTGAATTGCAACAAGCACGACATTAATCATTGTCTTGCTGTTAATTGTATCCTTACAAACCTAAAATCTCTTTTAATGCATCGTCAAATACTTTCACGCTGTGTCCACCGTGTTCTTCAGTTAAACTGCGATAAATGATCTCAATTGTTCGTTTAACCTCTGTTGAAATTTGAGTAACGTTTTCTCCTTTTACTGCAGTTTCATATACATTCTCTCTTTCTAAAACTTCCTCTAAATCATTTAATGTCAATTCACCAAGATCATACCAGCGTGTCGGAGTTACCACCACACCATGGAGTGTAGTCCTTTGAAGTGTTTCTTTGACTTTTTGTGCATTTGTTGTTGTACAAAGTTCTTCTGGATAGATAACTGTTAGACATAAATCAACTAATTCCTCTTGTATTAATTCTCTGCATGTATTTACCACAGTTTTTATATCATTCAACCCTTTTTTTACCTTTATACCAACTTTGATCCCAACATCCTCAATTAGACCGTTATTTGAAAGTGGATATCCTTTAACTGTTCTTATGGTAGCATTTCCATGAATCTGCGGAAACCAGTTTGCCACCAGCTTTTGTATTTCTTTTATTAGATGATGTTGTATTACTTCCTCTATTTTTTCGCGTTTTGACGACGAAAGAGTCAAACTTTTCACCAATGTTCTCCATTTTCACAGTTTAGTTGATAAAAATGAGCGTTAAGTTTAATTTCGGCTATTATCATTTGATATCCTAATGATACCGACTGATTGGACGGACGTTTATCAATATTGGAAAATTTCAGTAGAAGGGCATTTATCTTGCTATTTAGAGTTAAGAAGTGCTTCTAAATCGTCAATTTCACTTTCAATGAAAGATCTAAGTCCACCTTTTATTTGTCCCTGTTCATTAATTTTTTGTTTCTCTATAATGGTTTGCGTGCCATCTTTTGAGCAAAAATAAAAAGACACGTCAGTCGGGTGTAGATCACCCTTACTAACTTGACTTAACAAGGATATGAGAATATGTTCACTGTGCGTTGTTATTATGACGCTTTTATCCTTTTCTTTGCAATAGGTTGTGATAAATTTCATGAGACGAGCTTGAGTTGATGGATGCAAATGAACTTCTGGCTCTTCAATACAAATTATTTTTGAGTCTTCATTCAAAAGTCTTGTTAATATGTAGACAATTTGATTAATGCCAAAACCTTCATTTGCTAGTTCGGTGGTGATTCCCGTATTTTTATCCGTTACTTGTAGAGAAAACACACCAGTTCCTAGTTGTGGACGCACATGTAAATTTTTGTCGGGAAATATTTTTTTGCATGCCGCTTGAAGTTTACCCTCTAAATATTGGTCTTGTGCAAGTAAAGTAGCAATTTCATTCTCGTTTTGAAGGAATGGTGCCAGTGCAACGGGACTGTATGACAGTTTAGTAAAACCACGCTGTAGAGGAAGAATTTCAACACCTCTTAATAATTCAATCGGATAATTCAACCCTTTAATTATTCCTTCCACTTTACTGCTATCTTCTGGTGCTACCTGTTGTTGCAGATGCATGGTGATACCATTCCAATTACATTGAATTTTCTTATTTTCTTCATCGACAAGCGTTAATTTTTTAGTAGTACTCAAATTATAGGGAAATACGGTATTAATTTCGATTCTTTTTGATCTGATGAGCGGTGATTCAATCAAATAGCGTACCTTTTCAAGATATAGCTCAACGGCATAAGTAATCTTTTCGATGTTCTTCTTTTTGCCAATCAATTCTAATTCTAATCTTATGGTTTCATTGTTTCTATGATTATAGACAACTTGTTCAAAACCACCTAAATTAATAAAGCCCAAATTAAAAAAAGCATTGAGTCGCTGATTTGGATTTAAAATTATCTGCCTAAATAGAGCTAAGGCATACAATATAGAAGATTTTCCTGAGTTATTTGGTCCATACACTACGGTTATTGGATTGATTTCAATTTCAGCTTGTCGAATAGATCGAAAATGTGTAATTCTAAATTTTAACATCCTTTAGCACTCACAAAATTGGATTTAAACGTCATGAG